>VGDA01000047.1 GCA_016869915.1 Alphaproteobacteria bacterium | reverse complement strand
CGGCTTCGAGCCGGCGGCTGGCGTGGACGAAAGGGCCTGGCTCGTCCTCGAGGTCTCCGACACCGGCATAGGAATCGCCGAGGAGCAGGTCGCGCGGCTGTTCCAGCCCTTCCAGCAGGCCGACGTCTCGACCTCGCGCCGCTTCGGCGGCACGGGCCTCGGCCTGTCGATCTGCCGGCGCATC
Organism: Alphaproteobacteria bacterium; assembly: GCA_016869915.1. Lineage (GTDB taxonomy): Bacteria > Pseudomonadota > Alphaproteobacteria > CACIAM-22H2 > CACIAM-22H2 > CAIOSQ01. The sequence goes on along the minus strand of VGDA01000047.1, from coordinate 13,480 downwards.
GCCGACCTCATGGGCGGCGGGATCTCCGTGCGCTCGCGGCCTGGCGAGGGCTCGACCTTCGCGCTCAGGATCCCGGTCCCGGTGGCCGAGGCCCGCCCGCACGCGCCGGAGGCGTCGATCGACGACATCGCGGTCGTGCTGGTCGGCTTCGACGAGGCTGGCGCGGCCAACGCGACGACGATCCTCTCGGCGGCGGGCGTCCGTGCGATCGACCGCGCCGGCCAATCCGACGCGGAGGCGCGGCTGCGCGCGGCCGCCGCGGGTGGCGCCACGGCGGTCGCCCTCGTGCTGGCCCACGACCCGCTGGACTGGCTGCGACAGGTCGAGCGGCTCGCCGCGCTCGGCCTCGAGCGCGCGGGCATCGTCGTCGTCGCCGCGCGCTCGATGCTCTCGTCGATCCGCCAGGCCGAGGGCAGCGGCGCGCGTGCCGTCGCGACGCTCCCGCTCATGCCGCACCCGCTCTGGCGCGCGGTGGCCGTCGCCGCGGGGCGCCTCGGGGCCTCCCCTGACGCGCCGGCCCAGGCCGATCCGGGCTGGGAGCCGCCGCCAGTCGACGAGGCGCGGCGCGAGGGCGGCCTCATCCTCGTCGCCGAGGACAACGCCACCAACCAGCAGGTGGTCCGGCGCCTCCTGGGTCGCCTCGGCTTCGCCCACGAGATGGCGCGCGACGGCCAGGAGGCGCTCGAGATGTACCGGCGCGGCGGCTACGCCATGGTGCTCACCGACTGCCACATGCCGCGCCTCGACGGCTTCGCGCTCGCGACGGCGATCCGGCGCGACGAGGCGCAGGCGGGCGCGGGGACGCGCATCCCGATCGTCGCGGTCACGGCCGACGTGATCCACGGCACGGACCGGCAATGCGCCGCGGCGGGCATGGACGCGGTGCTGACCAAGCCGCTGCGGCTCGCCGAGCTGCGCGACATGCTGCATGCGCGGCTTCCCGCCGCGCTCGGGCTGCGCCGCAGGCCCGGGACCGGGGAGGCGCCGCCGCCGGCGCTGGACCTTGCCCAGCTCGCCGAGACGTTCGGCGGGCTCGGCGCCGAGGCGAGGGAATTCGCCGCCGGCTTCGCGGCCGACGCGCGCGGCATGATCGACGCGATCGAGGGCGCGCTCGCGGCGCGCGACGCCAGGCGCGCGCGCGCCGAGGCGCATGCGCTCAAGGGCGCGGCGCGGTCGGTCGGCGCGGCGCGGCTGGGCGATGCCGCGGCCGTGGTGCAGGACTTCATAGACCGCGGCGACCTGGGCGAGGCGGCGCGTCGGGCGGGCGCCTTGCATCCCGCGCGCCGCGAGGTTGAACTGGCAGCCCAGTCGCTGCCGATCGGGAATTGAGGCCGACCGCACATGTCCTACGCCTACGGAAGGCTCCGCGTGCTCGTCGTCGAGGACGAGCCCTACACGCGCAACACGATCAAGCGCCTGCTCCAGCAGTGCGGGGTGAGGGACGTGCTCGAGGCGCCCGACGGCGCGCAGGGCTTCTCGCTGCTGCTCGGCTCGAAGCCCCATGTCGTCTTCTGCGACATCCACATGGAGCCGGTCGGGGGCATGGACTTCCTGCGCATGGTTCGCGAATCGACCGGGGAGGACATCTCCGGGACCCACGTGGTCTTCCTGACGGCGGACGCGCTGAAGGACACCGTCCTCGCGGCGCGCGACCTGCGGATCGACGGCTACCTCGTGAAGCCGGCGAACATCCTGCGCATCAAGGCGCGCCTCGACGAGTACCTCGTGCGCAACCCCGACCCGCGCTGAGCGGCGCGGGCCCGCGTTTGACCCCGCGAATAGTATAGGACTAAACTATCCTCTCGAACGGGAGGACGCATGCGCATCGTCTGCATCGGCGGAGGGCCGGCCGGGCTGTACTTCGCGCTCCTCATGAAGAAGCACGACCCGGCGCACGACGTCGTCGTCGTCGAGCGCAACAAGCCCTACGACACCTTCGGCTGGGGCGTCGTCTTCTCCGACCAGACCATGGAGAACATGCGCCGCGAGGATCCCGGGAGCGCAGCCGAGATCCAGAACGCCTTCAACCACTGGGACGACATCGAGCTCGAGTTCAAGGGCGAGCGCATACGCTCCGGGGGGCACGGCTTCGTCGGCATCGGCCGCAAGCGCCTGCTCAACATCCTGCAGGCGCGCTGCGAGGAGCTCGGCGTCAGGCTCGTCTTCGAGAGCGAGGCCGATTCCGACCTCGACTTCCCCGACGCCGACCTCGTGGTCGCGAGCGACGGCGTCAACTCGCGCGTGCGCACGCGCCTCGCCGACGTCTTCCGGCCGGACGTCGCGGTGCGCCCCAACCGCTTCATCTGGCTCGGCACGCGCAAGCTCTACGACGCCTTCACCTTCGTGTTCGAGAAGACCGAGCACGGCTGGTTCCAGGCGCATGTCTACAAGTTCGACGAGCAGACCTCGACCTTCATCGTCGAGTGCCCCGAGCATGTCTGGCGCGCGCATGGCCTCGACGCCGCCGACCAGGAGCAGTCGATCGCCTTCTGCGAGCGCGTCTTCGCGCGCCATCTCGACGGCGCGCGGCTGATGACCAACGCGCGGCACCTGCGCGGCTCGGCCTGGCTGAACTTCCAGCGCGTGGCCTGCGAGCGCTGGCACCACTTCAACGGCCGCTCGCATGTCGTGCTGATGGGCGACGCGGTGCATACCGCGCATTTCGCGATCGGCTCCGGCACGAAGCTCGCGATCGAGGACGCGATCGAGCTGGCGCGCCTGCTGCGCGAGGCCGGCGACGTCCCGCCGGACATGGGCGCGCTGCTCCAGCGCTACCAGGAGGTCCGCAACGTCGACGTGCTCCGCCTGCAGAACGCGGCCTGGAACGCGATGGAGTGGTTCGAGGCCTGCGGCGCGCGCTATTGCGACCAGCTCGAGCCGCCCCAGTTCATGTACTCGATGCTCACGCGCAGCCAGCGCATCAGCCACGAGAACCTCCGCGTGCGCGACGCCGCCTGGCTGGAGGGCTACGAGGCCTGGTTCGCGCGGCGCGCCGGCGTCGAGGTGCCCGCCGGCCAGCGGCCGCCACCGCCGATGTTCACGCCCTTCACGCTGCGCGGCGTGACGCTCAAGAACCGCGTCGTCGTCTCGCCGATGGCGCAGTACTCGGCGACGGACGGCACGGTGGGCGACTGGCACCTCGTCCATCTCGGCGCGCGCGCCACCGGCGGCGCGGCCATGGTCTTCGCCGAGATGACCTGCGTCAGCGCCGAGGGCCGCATCACCCCCGGCTGCCCCGGGCTCTACGCGCCTGCGCATGCCCACGCCTGGAAGCGCATCGTCGACTGGGTCCACGCGAACAGCGACGCGCGCTTCGCGATGCAGGTCGGGCACGCCGGCGCGAAGGCGTCGACGCGCCTCGCGTGGGAGGGCATCGACCAGCCGCTCCGCGATGGCAACTGGCCGATCGTCTCCGCCTCGCCGCAGCGCTACCTCGAGGGCAGGAGCCAGCTCGCGCGCGAGGCGACGCGCGACGAGCTCGAGGAGATCAAGGGCCAGTTCGTCGCCGCCGCGCGCGCCGCGGCGGAGATCGGCGTCGACTGGCTCGAGCTGCACTGCGCGCATGGATACCTGCTGTCGAGCTTCATCTCGCCGCTGACCAACCAGCGCGCCGACGCCTATGGCGGCGACCTCCGTGGCCGCCTGCGCTATCCGCTCGAGGTCTTCGCCGCGGTGCGCGCGGCATGGCCCGTCGAGCGCCCGATCTCCGTGCGCATCTCGGCGCATGACTGGGTTGAGGGCGGGATCGTGCCGGCGGACGCGGTGCTGGTGGCGCGCGCCTTCAGGGAGGCGGGCGCGGACATGATCGACTGCTCCTCGGGCCAGGTCAGCAAGCGCGAGAAGCCCGTCTACGGGCGCATGTTCCAGGCGCCCTTCGCCGACCGCATCCGCCAGGAGGCCGGCATCCCGACCATCGCGGTCGGCGCGATCAGCGAGGCCGACCACGTGAACGGGATCATCGCGGCGGGTCGCGCCGACCTTTGCGCCGTCGCGCGGCCGCACCTCGCCAACCCGTCCTGGACGCTGACCGAGGCCGCGCGCATCGGCTTTCCGGACCTCGCCTGGCCGCGGCAGTACCTGTCCGCGAAGCCGCAGCTCGAGGCCAGTTTCCGCCGCGCGCGCGCCGAGCCGGCCGCGTCCGCGGGCCGCGGGAGCGAGACATGAGCGCCGCGACGCAGGGCGCGCTCGCCGGACGGCACGCCCTCGTCACTGGCGGCGGCCGCGGCATCGGCGCGGCGATCGCCGACGCCCTCGTCGCCCAGGGCGCACGCGTGACGCTGCTCGGCCGAGACATGGCGCGGCTCGAGGCGCGCTGCGCCGCCAGCGCCGGCGCCATGCGCGCGGTCGCGGCGGACGTCGCCGACCCGGATGCCGTCGCCGCGGCCTTCGCGCGCGCGCGCGAGGGCTTCGGGCCCGTGGAGGTCCTCGTCAACAACGCGGGGCAGGCGGAGAGCGCACCCTTGCTGCGCACCAGCATCGAGCTCTGGCGCCGCATGATCGACGTCAACCTGACGGGGACGATGCTTTGCAGCCAGGCGGCGCTGCCCGGCATGCTCGAGGCCCGCTGGGGGCGCATCGTCAACGTCGCGAGCACCGCGGCCCTCAAGGGCTATGCCTATGTCTCGGCCTATTGCGCCGCCAAGCACGGCGTCGTCGGGCTGACGCGCGCGCTGGCCGCCGAGGTCGCGCGCAGCGGCGTGACGGTCAACGCCGTCTGCCCCGGCTACACGCGCACCGACCTCCTGTCCGCGAGCATCGCCAACGTCGTCGCGCGCACAGGCCGCGACGCCGGGGCCGCGCGCGACATGTTCGCGGCGTCCAACCCGCAGGGGCGCGTGCTCGAGCCGGAGGAGGTGGCGCAGGCCGTGCTCTGGCTCTGCCTGCCGTCCTCGTCCTCCGTGAATGGACAGTCGATCGCGGTCTGCGGCGGCGAGGTGACGCCGTGACCCAGCGCGCCGACCGCAGCCTTGCGATCCTCGGCGCGGCCGACGGGCTCGGCCACGAGGCGCGTGCCGCCGAGGGCGAACACGCGGCGCTGCGCCTCTGGCTGCGCATGCTCGCGGTGACGACGGAGATCGAGGACGAGATCCGGCGCCGGCTGCGCGCGCGCTTCGGCACCACGCTCGCGCGCTTCGACTACATGGCCCAGCTCCACCGCGCGCCCGGCGGGCTGCGCATGAAGGAACTGTCGCGCCTGCTCATGGTGACCGGCGGCAACGTGACCGGGCTGACCGGCGAACTGGAGCGCGAGGGCATGGTCGAGCGCATCGGCGACCCGGCCGACCGGCGCGCATGGATCCTGAAGCTGACGCGCCGCGGCCGCTCGACCTTCGAGACGATGGCGGCGGAGCACGAGTGCTGGATCCTCGAGCTCCTCGGCGGCCTCGGGTCGCGCGAGATCGGGCAACTGCACCAGCAGTTGGGCGCGCTGCGCGTGCAGCTCGCGAGGCGAGGCGACGGCAAGAGGGAGGGACGGCGATGACGACCGGGGACGCGAAGGCTCTCGATCCCGCGCTCGCGGCGGGCAACCTGCGTGGCGTAGCCGGCTACGTCGCCGCGCATTTCCGCTACGCCGTGCAGGGCAAGGTCGCGACGCTGCTGCTCGACCGGCCGGAGCGCAAGAACCCGCTGACCTTCGCGTCCTATGCCGAGCTGCGCGACCTGTTCCAGCGCATGCGGCACGCAGACGACGTGCGCGTGATCGTGCTCGCGGGCGAGGGCGGGAACTTCTGCTCGGGCGGCGACGTGCACGAGATCATCGGGCCGCTGGTCGGGCTGTCGGCGCCGGAGCTGCTGATGTTCACTCGGATGACGGGCGACCTGGTCAAGGCCATGCGCGCGTGCCCGCAACCCATCGTCGCGGCGATCGACGGCGTCTGCGCGGGGGCCGGCGCCATCCTGGCCATGGCGTCGGACATCCGGATCGGCACGGCGCGCAGCAAGACGGCCTTCCTGTTCAACCGCGTCGGCCTCGCCGGCTGCGACATGGGCGCCTGCGCCATGCTGCCGCGCATCGTCGGCCAGGGCCGCGCGAGCGAGCTGCTCTATACAGGCCGGAGCCTGGGCGGGGAGGAGGCGGAGCGCTGGGGCTTCCTCAATCGCCTCGTCGAGCCGGGGCGGCTGCTCGCGGAGGCCCAGGCATTCGCCGCGGACCTCGCATCGGGCCCGTCCTTCGCAAACGGCATCACCAAGTCGATGCTCCACCAGGAGTGGTCGATGTCGATCGACCAGGCGATTGAGGCCGAGGCGCAGGCCCAGGCGATCTGCATGCTCACCGAGGACTTCGCGCGTGCCTACCGCGCCTTCGCGGCCAAGCAGCGGCCGGTCTTCGAGGGGAACTGAGCCATGGCCGCGCATGACGGCCACCTTGACTGGCCCTTCTTCGACGAGGCGCATCGCGGCTTCGCCGCGCGGCTGGAGGCGTGGGCCGCGTCCAGCCTCGCGCATCGCCACGACGGTGACGTCGATGCCACGTGCCGCGCCCTGGTGCGCGAGCTCGGCGCCGCGGGGTGGCTGCGCCACGCGGTCGCCGGAACGCGCTGGGGCGGCGCGGGCGAGGCGATCGACACGCGGACCATCTCGCTCGCGCGCGAGACGCTCGCCCGCCATTCCGGCCTCGCCGACTTCGCCTTCGCCATGCAGGGCCTGGGCTCGGGCGCGATCAGCCTCGCCGGCACGGACGAGCAGAAGGCCGCCTACCTGCCGCGCGTCGCCCGAGGCGAGGCGATCGCCGCCTTCGCGATCAGCGAGCCCGACGCCGGCTCCGACGTGGCGGCGCTGTCCTGCGCCGCGCGCATCGAGGGCGACCATGCGGTCCTCGACGGGGAGAAGACCTGGATCTCGAATGGCGGGATCGCCGACTTCTACGTCGTCTTCGCGCGCAGCGGCGAGGCGCCGGGCGCGCGCGGCATCAGCGCCTTCGTCGTCGACGCGGGCACGCCGGGCCTCGAGGTCGCCGAGCGCATCGACGTCATCGCGCCGCATCCCCTCGCGCGGCTTCGCCTGCGCGGCTGCCGCGTGCCGCTGGCGCGGCGGATCGGCGCTGCGGGCGAGGGCTTCAAGGTAGCGATGCGCACCCTCGACGTCTTCCGCATCTCGGTCGCGGCGGCCGCGCTCGGCTTCGCGCGCCGCGCGCTGGACGAGGGCCTCGGACGCGCGGTGTCGAGGCGGATGTTTGGCGGCACGCTGGCCGACTTCCAGATGACGCAGGCGCGGCTCGCCGACATGGCGACGACGATCGATTCCGCGGCGCTGCTCACCTATCGCGCCGCCTGGCAGCGCGACCAGGGCAGCCCGGTGACGCGCGAGGCCGCGATGGCGAAGCTCGCCGCCACCGAGGGCGCGCAGCGCGTGATCGACGACGCGGTGCAGCTCCTCGGCGCGCTCGGCGTGGTCTCCGGACAGCCGGTCGAGCTCCTCTACCGCGAGATCCGCGCGCTGCGGATCTACGAGGGCGCGAGCGAGGTCCAGAAGCTGATCATCGCCCGCGAGATGCTTCGCGAGGCGCGCGATCCCGCGCCAGGCTGAGGTAGGAAGGGGAGGCCCGCATGCGTTCCGCCCATGTCGACAGCTTCGCGCACGACAACCTGCCGCCGCGCGGGCTGCAGCCAGAGTTCCTGTTCGAGCTTCCCGAGCTGCGCTTCCCCGAGCGGCTGAACTGCGCGGCCGAGCTGCTCGACCGCCATGTCGCCGAGGGGCGCGGCGGGCGCGCTTGCATCCGCGCGCCGGGGATCTCCTGGACCTATGCGCAGCTGCAGGAGAAGGCCAACCGGATCGCCAACGTCCTCGTGCGCGAGATGGGCGTGCTGCCGGGCAACCGCGTCCTGCTGCGCGCGCCCAACAACCCGATGGCCGCGGCCTGCTGGTTCGCCGTCATGAAGGCTGGCGCGATCGCGGTGGCGACGATGCCGCTCCTGCGCGCGCGCGAGCTTTCGACGATCATCGACAAGGCCCGGGTCACGCACGCGCTCTGCGAGGCCGCCCTCGCGGAGCCGCTGCGCGAGGCGGCGGCGGCGAGCCCGGTCCTGCGCGAGATCCGCCTCCATGGCGGCGATGGCGCGGACTCGCTCGAGGCGGCGATGGCCCGCCAGCCGGAGGGGTTCGCGACGCTCGACACCGCGGCCGAGGATTGCTGCATCTTCGCGTTCACCTCGGGCACCACCGGCGTGCCCAAGGCGACGATGCATTTCCATCGCGACGTCATGGCGATCTGCGCCTGCTGGCCGCGCCATGTCCTCAGGGCCTCGTCCGACGACGTGTTCATCGGCAGCCCGCCGCTCGCCTTCACCTTCGGCCTTGGCGGGCTGCTGCTCTTCCCGATGTCGATCGGCGCCTCGACCGTGCTTCTGGAGAAGGCGTCGCCGCCGCTGCTGGTGGATGCGATCATCGAGCACGGCGCGAGCGTGCTCTTCACCGCGCCCACCTCGTACCGCGCGATGGCTGCGCGCGGCGCGGAGCTGCGCGCGTCGCGGCTGCGCAAATGCGTCTCGGCCGGCGAGGCCCTGCCGGCGGCGACCCGCGCGCAGTGGCGCGAGGCGACCGGCATCGAGCTCATCGACGGGATCGGCGCTACCGAGCTGCTCCACATCTTCATCTCCGCCGACGAGGCAGGATCGCGGCCCGGCGCGACCGGCAAGCCCGTGCCGGGCTACCGCGCGCGCGTAGTCGATGCGGAGGGACGCGAGCTGCCCCCCGGCCAGGTCGGGCGCCTCGCGGTGAAGGGGCCGACGGGATGCCGCTACCTCGCCGATCCGCGACAGCAGGACTACGTGCGCGACGGCTGGAACTACACGGGCGACGCCTATCTCGTCGACGAGGACGGGTACTTCCACTACCAGGCGCGGACCGACGACATGATCGTCTCGGCCGGCTACAACATCGCCGCGCCCGAGGTGGAGGCGGCGCTGCTGATGCACCCCGCCGTCGCCGAATGCGGCGTGGTCGGCGCACCCGACGCCGAGCGCGGGCAGGTCGTGAAGGCCCATGTCGTGCTTCGCCAGGGGTACCGGCCCGGCGACGCGCTCGCCCGCGAACTGCAGGATTTCGTGAAGGCGACCATCGCGCCCTACAAGTACCCGCGCACGATCGCGTTCCACGACAGGCTGCCGCGCACGGAGACGGGCAAGCTCCAGCGCTTTCGCCTCCACGAGCTCGGGTGAGCGCGATGGCGGCCCAGGACCCCGATGCCTCCGCCCCGCGGCGCTTCGCGCGAGCGCGACGCATCCGCTTCGAGCATTGCGATCCCGCCGGGATCGTCTTCTTTCCCCAATACCTCGTGATGTTCGTCTCGCACCTGGAGGACTGGATCGTGGAGGAGCTCGGGATTCCCTATGCGCAGCTGATCGGGGCCCGGCGCGTCGGCCTGCCGACGGTGTCGCTCTCATGCGAGTTCCTCCACCCCAGCCGCATGGGCGACGAGGTGACGCTCGGCCTGCGGGTCGCCAAGATCGGCAACCGGTCCATCGCGCTCGAGCTCGACTGCAGCGACGACGAGCGCGTGCGCGTGCGCATGCGCCAGTCGATCGTGACCACGAGCCTCGACACGCACCGACCCATCCCGGTCCCGGACGACCTCCGTGCCGCGATGGCTCGCTTCGACCCGGGCGTCGCCGCGCGCGGCGCGGCGGGCTGAGATGGCGGCGCTCCTCCCCCCGGGCTGGCCGCGACCGCGCGGCTACGCCAACGGCGTCTCCGCGCGCGGCCGCATGGTCTTCGTCGCCGGCATGATCGGCTGGGACGCGCAGGGGCGCTTCGCCGAGGGTGGCATCGCCGCGCAGGCGAGGCAGGCCCTCGCGAACGTCGTCGCGGTGCTCGCGGCGGGCGACGCGCGGCCCGAGCACATCGTCCGCATGACCTGGTACGTCACCGATCGGCGAGCCTATCTCGACGCCGCGCGCGAGATCGGGGCCGCGTACAGGGAACTGATCGGCAGCTACGACGTCGCGATGACGGCGGTCGAGGTCGGCGCGCTGATCGAGGAGCGTGCGCTCGTCGAGATCGAGGCCACGGCCGTGGTGCCCGAGTGAGGCTCGCGGCACCGACGCGCCGAGCCTTCGCGCGCAGGCTCGCCGCGGCGCCGTCGCTCCTCCTGCCCGCGGCCTGTGCGCAAGGCATCGCGCCCGCGACGGCGCGTCCGGGCGGGCCGGTCTTCGAGGAGGACGGCGCGCGGCTCTCCACCTTCGCGCTTCCGCTCGGCGGCTTCCCGCGCGCGGATCGCGCGACATGGTGGCGGGCGAGCCATTCGGTCGACGGCTTCTCGCGCCTCGACGAGATCTGGAAGGCCAATGTCGTGCGGCGCGGCCCGGCCGCCTCCGCCTGGAGGCGCCCGGCCCTGGAGCCGGCGATCTCCTATGACGGCGCGCCGCGCGTGGGCGCGGGACGCTACGGCATCGATGGCTACCTCGAGCGCAATCCCGCGACTGGCCTCGCCGTCGTCCAGGGCGACACGCTGCTCGTCGAGCGCTACCGCTACGGGCGGCGCGACACGCATCGCCTGACGTCCTTCTCCATGGCGAAGACGATCGTCGCGCTGCTCGTCGGGATCGCGGTCGAGGAAGGGCGCATCGCCTCGATCGAGGACCGCGCCGATCGCTACGTGCCCGGCCTCTCGGGGAGCGAATACGGCCGCACGCCGTTGCGCCACCTGCTGACCATGTCCTCCGGCGTCGATTTCCGCGAGGACTACGACGGCAGCGACGACACGGTGCGGCTCGCGCGCGCGACCTTCGTCGGCCAGTCCCCGGGCGGCGCGGCCGCGGCGCGGCTCTTCGACCGTCGCGGCGCCGAGCCAGGCCGGCGCTGGTACTACGCGTCCGCGGAGACGTACGTTCTCGCGCTCGTCCTGCGCGCGGCGATCGGCGGGCCGATATCCGACTACCTCTCCGAGCATGTCTGGCAACCCATGGGCGCGGAGGCCGATGCCAGCTGGCTGGTCGAGGCCACGGGGACCGAGATCGGCTACATGGGCTTCAACGCGGTGCTGCGCGACTACGCGCGACTGGGCCTCCTGCTGGCCGACGGGGGAAGGGCAGGCGGACGCCAGCTCGTGCCGTCGGCGTGGCTGCGCGAGATGGCGCGCGCTCACTTCACCGGCGTGCGGACTGGCCGCTGGTGGGGCTACGGCTTCCAGACCTGGGTCTTCCCCGACGACGACGGCAGCTTCGCGCTGCTGGGCGTGCGCGGGCAGTCGATCTTCGTCGATCCCGCGCGCCGGCTGGTGCTCGTCCATACCGCCGTGCGTCCCGACGCGCGCGACCCCGGGGGAGCCGACACGATGGCGCTCTGGCGCGGCCTGAGGGCAAGCCTCGGCCGCTGACCCCGCCCGGCGGCCGATGCCCCTTCCCGGCGGCGGGAAATCGGGTAGGGTCTCTCGCATCGCAGAGGAGGATCGCGCATGAGGATGACGACCGAGGAAGCCTTCGTGAAGGTCCTGCAGATGCATGGCATCGAGCACGCCTTCGGCATCATCGGCTCGGCCTTCATGCCGATCTCCGACCTCTTCCCGAAGGCGGGCATCCGCTTCTGGGACGTGGCGCAGGAGACCAATGGCGGGCTGATCTGCGACGGCTACACGCGCGCCACCGGCAAGATGGCGATGGTTATCGCGCAGAATGGCCCCGGCGTGACCGGCTTCGTCACCGCGATCAAGACGGCCTACTGGAACCACACGCCGATGCTGCTGGTGACGCCGCAGGCGGCGAACCGCACGATCGGGCAGGGCGGCTTCCAGGAAGTCGAGCAGATGGCGCTGTTCCGCGACATGGTCTGCTACCAGGAGGAGGTGCGCGATCCCTCGCGCATCGCCGAGGTCCTCAACCGCGTCATCGAGAAGGCCATCCGCGGCTCGGCGCCGGCGCAGATCAACGTGCCGCGCGACTTCTGGACCCAGGTCGTCGACATCAACCTGCCGGCGATCATCCGCTTCGAGCGCCCTGCGGGCGGCGCGCAGGCGATCGCCGACGCGGCGAAGCTCCTGTCGGAGGCGAAGTTCCCGGTGATCCTGTCCGGCGCCGGCGTCGTCATCGGCAACGCGATCCCGGATTGCGTCGCGCTCGCCGAGCGCCTCGACGCGCCGGTCTGCAGCGGCTACCAGCACAACGACAGCTTCCCGGGCAGCCACCCGCTCGCCTGCGGCCCGCTCGGCTACAACGGCTCCAAGGCCGCGATGGAGCTGATCGCGAAGGCCGATGTCGTGCTGGCGCTGGGCACGCGCCTCAACCCGTTCTCGACGCTGCCGGGCTACGGCATCGACTACTGGCCGAAGGCCGCGAGGATCATCCAGGTCGACATCAACCCCGACCGCATCGGCCTGTCCAAGCCGATCGGCGTGGGCATCTGCGGCGACGCCAGGCTGGTCGCGCGCCAGATCCTGGCGCAGCTCTCCCCCGAGGCCGGCAATGCCGGGCGCGCGGAGCGCAAGGCGCTGATCCACCAGACCAAGTCGGCCTGGCTGCAGGCGCTCAGCAGCATGGACCACGAGGACGACGATCCCGGCACGGTTTGGAACGCCAATGCGCGAAGCCGCGAGCCGGAGCGCATGTCGCCGCGCCAGGCCTGGCGCGCGATACAGGCCGGGCTTCCCGCGGACGCGATCATCTCTAGCGACATTGGCAACAACTGCGCCATCGGCAATGCCTACCCGACCTTCGAGAAGGGCAGGAAGTACCTGGCGCCCGGCCTGTTCGGGCCCTGCGGCTACGGCTTCCCCTCGATCGTCGGCGCGAAGATCGGCTGCCCCGACACGCCGGTCGTCGGCTTCGCGGGCGACGGCGCCTTCGGCATCTCGATGAGCGAGATGAGCTCGATCGGCCGCGACGAGTGGCCGGCGATCACGATGGTGATCTTCCGCAACTACCAGTGGGGCGCGGAGAAGCGGAACTCGATCCTCTGGTACGACGACAACTTCGTCGGCACCGAGCTCGACCCGAAGCTCAGCTACGCCAGGGTCGCGGAAGGCTGCGGGCTCAAGGGCGTGGTGGTGCGGACCCAGGCGGAGCTGACCCGGACCCTGCGCGAGGCCTGCGCGGCGCAGAAGGACGGCGTCACGACCTTCATCGAGGTCATCCTCAACCAGGAACTCGGCGAGCCGTTCCGCCGCGACGCGATGAAGAAGCCCGTCGTCGTCGCCGGCATCGACCCGAAGGACATGCGCCCGCAACGCCTGCCCTGAGGGCCGCGCGGCGCGGAACCCGGCGCGGCCTCGCGCGCCGGGTCCCGCGGTGGCCCCGCGGCTGGCCGCCGCCTGCCTCGACTGGGCGGTGCATCTCGCCGTCGCGCCGGGCAAGCAGGGCCAGCTCCTCGAGAAGGCGCGGCGCAAGGCGATGCGCTTCGCCCACTACGCGGCGAAGCGCGCGCTGGGATCTGCGGGCGAGCCCTGCATCGAGCCGCTGCCGCAGGACCGGCGATTCTCCGGCGCGGCGTGGCGCAGCTGGCCCTTCGACCTGGCCTGGCAGGGCTTCCTTCTGCAGCAGCAATAGTGGCA
>VGDA01000046.1 GCA_016869915.1 Alphaproteobacteria bacterium | reverse complement strand
GTGGTGCGGGTATCCATTGTCCTTGGCCATGTCGAAGAGGCCGAGGACGCCGAAGGTCGAATTGAGCCCGAATCGCGCGATCGCGTCGCCCGCCCGGCCGAACTGTCCCTGGAGCACGTCGTTCACCGCGGTCCAGGGCAGGCGAAGGTTCGAAACCGCATTCGCGACCGAGTTGCGGGCGGGATCGGGCACCGTCTGGCGATAGATCGTCGCGAGGGGCTTGCCGACGAACTCGTCGCCGAACCGGTTGACCTCGAAGATGTAGCGGTTGAACGGCTCGATCGGGTCGTTTGCCGCGGCATCGCCAGCAGGGGCGTTCGCCGTGGAGCAGGCGGCGAGGGCGCCCAGCGCCAGGATGGCGCAGCCGCGCGCCGCAAACGCAAGCCACTGGCGCGGGCCGGCCAGTCTCGTCTCTGAAGGCATCGTCGCTGCTACCTCGTTCGCGCTGGAGCAGGACCCCCGGAAAGTTACGGGTGCCCGATTCGCGCGACCATTCAACCATGGTGGCGTCAATGCAGGGTTAAGGGCCGGTATGGGACTCCGCGCCTGCACGATCTGCATAGCACAGCCCCTGCAGTGCGAACAGGCGCGCACATGCATCCATCGTCGATCATGCGCCTTGCCTTTCAATCGATATGGATATAAGGAATTGCGCATATCATTCTTTCGTTCTTCGAATCGATCCATGGATACGCTTCTCTCCGCCCTGCGCGCCGTTGCCGAGCCCACGAGGCTGCGGCTCCTCGCGCTTTGCGCCGAAGGGGAGTTCACCGTCAGCGAACTCACGCAGATCGTCGGGCAGAGCCAGCCGCGGGTCTCGCGCCACCTCAAGCAGCTCACCGATGCCGGGCTCCTCCAGCGGCTGCCCGAAGGCAGCTGGGCCTTCTATCGCCTCGCTGGCGAGACCCCCGCCGGCCAGCTGGCGCGCCACATCGTCGGGCAGCTGCCGGAGGCCGGCACGACGATCGCGCAGGACCGCGAGCGCCTCGCCCTCGTGCGCCGGGCGCGCGCCGCGGCGGCCCAGGGCTACTTCGACGCCAATGCCGGGCGCTGGAACGAGATCCGCTCCATGCAGGTCGACGACGGGCTCGTCGAGGGGCGCCTGCTGTCGATGCTGCCGGCCGGCGGGTTGAGCGCGCTGCTGGACGTGGGGACCGGCACGGGCCGGATCCTCGAACTCTACGGCGAGCGCGGCGTCGCCGGGGTCGGCGTAGACCTGTCCCACGAGATGCTCTCGGTCGCGCGCGCCAACCTCTCGCGCGCCGGCCTCTCCAACGTCTATGTCCGCCACGCCGACATGTACCGGCTTCCCTGGCCGGCGCCCGCCTTCGATGCCGTCACCTTCCACCAGGTGCTGCATTTCGCCGACGACCCGGCCGCCGCGATCGCCGAGGCGGCGCGCGTGGTGCGCCCCGGCGGGTGCGTCGTGATCGTCGACTTCGCGCCGCACGACGTCGAGGCGCTGCGCAGCGACCACGCGCATCGCCGCCTCGGCTTCGCCGACTGCGAGGTGAACGACTGGCTCGTCGAGGCCGGGCTCGAGCCCGGCGCCGCGGCGACGCTTCCCGGAAACCGGCTCACCGTCGCGCTCTGGCAGGCGCGGCGGCCGGGCTGAACGAACGACCATCGAGGAACAGCTCAATGCCCAACGGACATATCGGCGGCGCGCTGCCCGGCTCCAGGCTCAGGGTCAGCTTCGAGTTCTTCCCGCCCAAGACCGCGGCGATGGACGAACAGCTCTGGCACGCGGTGAAGCGCCTCGAGCCGCTGGCGCCGCAATTCGTGTCGGTCACCTACGGCGCGGGCGGCACGACGCGCGAGCGCACCCATGCCACGGTGAAGCGCATCGTCGACGATACGTCGCTGAGGCCGGCGGCGCACCTGACCTGCGTCGGCGCGACGCGCGAGGAGATCGACCGCGTCGTGCGCGAATACTGGGAGGCGGGCGTGCGCCACATCGTCGCCCTGCGCGGCGACCCGCCCGCCGGCAGCACGTCCTATGCCCCGCATCCCGGCGGCTACGCCTACGCGGCCGACCTCGTCGCGGGGATCCGCCGCGTCGCCGACTTCGAGGTCTCCGTCGGCGCCTATCCCGAGACGCATCCCGAGGCCTCGTCGCCGGAGGCCGACCTCGACAACCTGCGCCGCAAGCTCGACGCCGGCGCCACGCGCGCGATCTCGCAGTATTTCTTCGACGTCTGGACATTCCTGCGCTTCCGCGACCGCTGCGCCAAGGCCGGCATCGCGGCGCCGATCATCCCCGGCATCCTGCCGGTGACGAACTTCCAGCAGGTCGTGAAGTTCTCGCGCATGTGCGGCGCAAGCGTTCCCGGATGGCTCGCGGCGCTGTTCGACGGCCTCGACGAGGACGCGGACACGCGCCGCCTCGTCGCGGCGACGGTCGCCGCGGAGCAGGTGCGCCGCCTGCAGGAGCACGGCGTCGAGGATTTCCACTTCTACACGCTCAACCGCGCCGACCTGACCTACGCGCTCTGCCACATCCTCGGCATGCGCCCTGCCGCGACCGTGCGCTCAGCGGCCTGACCCGGAGGCATCGATGTCCAGGTTCCTCGACGCGCTGCGCGAGCGCGTCCTCCTCTGCGACGGCGGCATGGGCAGCCGCGTGCAGGCCATGTCGCTCGACGTCGAGCGCGACTACCTCGGCAAGGAGAACTGCACCGAGGTGCTGGTGAAGTCGCGCCCGGACATCGTGCGCGAGATCCATCGCGGCTATCTCGAGGCGGGCTCGGACTGCGTCCAGACCAACACCTTCGGCGCCTCGCCGATAACGCTCGGCGAGTTCGGCCTCGAGGCGGAGGCGCACTGGATCAACCAGCGCGCGGCGGAGCTCGCCCGCGAGGCGACCGAGGCCTTCGCGCGCGACGGCCGTCCGCGCTTCGTCATCGGCTCGATCGGCCCGGGCACGAAGCTGCCCAGCCTCGGCCATGTCGGCTACGACGAGCTCGAGCAGGCGCTCGCGGTGCAGGCCAGGGGCCTGGTAGCGGGCGGCGTCGACGCCTTCCTGGTCGAGACCTGCCAGGACCCGCTGCAGATCAAGGCCGCCGTGAACGGCGCGAAGATCGCGCGCGCCGCCGCCGGCGTCGACACCCCGATCATGGTGCAGGTCACGGTCGAGACGACGGGCACGCTGCTGGTCGGCGCGGACATCGCGGCGGCGGCGACGGTGATCCACGCCCTCGACGTGCCCGTGATCGGGCTCAACTGCGCCACCGGGCCGCAGGAGATGGCCGAGCACGTGAAGTGGATCGCTGAGAACTGGACCGGCCTGGTCTCGGTGCAGCCCAATGCCGGCCTGCCGGAACTCGTGGAGGGCAGGACGCACTACCCGCTCGGGCCCGACGAGATGTCGCGCTGGCTAGAGCGCTTCGTGCGCGAGGACGGCCTGAACCTGGTCGGCGGCTGCTGCGGCACCGACATCCAGCACATCGCCGCGCTCGACGCGATGCTGCGCCGCCTCGGCGGCACGGCGCACAGGCCAGCGCCGCGCCAGCGCCGGCCCGAATGGGTGCCGTCCGTCGCCTCGCTCTACGGCCAGGTGCCGCTGCGCCAGGAGAACTCCTATTTCTCGATCGGCGAGCGCTGCAACGCCAACGGCTCCAGGCAGTGGCGCACGCTGCAAGAGAAGGGCGACTGGGAGGGCTGCGTCGCGATGGGCCGCGAGCAGGTCCGCGAGGGCTCGAACGCGCTCGACATCTGCACCGCCTTCGTCGGCCGCGACGAGGTCGCGGAGATGGACGAGGTCGTGCGGCGCATGCGAGGCAGCGTCAACGCGCCGCTGGTGATCGACTCGACCGAGTACCCGGTGCTGGACAGCGCACTGAAGCTCTATGGCGGCAAGGCGATCCTGAACTCGATCAATTTCGAGGACGGCGAGGACGCGGCGGAGAAGCGCATGCACCTCGCGCGCCGCTTCGGCTGCGCGGTCGTCGCCCTGACCATCGACGAGGTGGGGATGGCGAAGGACGTCGAGGGCAAGCTGCGCATCGCGAAGCGGCTGCACGACTTCGCCTGCGTGCGCCACGGGCTTCCATCCTCCGACCTGATGATTGACCCGCTGACCTTCACCATCGCGACGGGCAACGAGGACGACCGCAAGCTCGCGCTGTGGACGCTGGAGGGCATCGAGGCCATCGCGCGCGAGCTGCCGGAGTGCCAGATCGTGCTCGGCCTCTCCAACGTCTCCTTCGGCCTCAACGCCGCCGCGCGCCACGTCCTCAACTCCGTCTTCCTCGACCACGCGGTGCGCCGCGGCATGACGGGCGCGATCGTCCACCATTCGAAGATCGTGCCGCTGCACAAGATCCCCGCCGAGGAGGTCCAGGTCGCCGAGGACCTGATCTTCGACCGGCGCCGCGAGGGCTACGACCCGCTGCAGGCCTTCATCGCCCTGTTCCAGGACCGCCAGGCCTCGGCCAAGGTCGCGCGCAAGCGCGCCGAGGCGGTCGAGGAGCGGCTCAAGGAACGCATCGTCGACGGCGACAAGCTCGGCCTCGAGGACGACCTCGCGCTGGCCATGAAGAGCTGGAAGCCGCTCGACATCATCAACACCTTCCTGCTCGACGGCATGAAGGTCGTCGGCGAGCTCTTCGGCGCCGGCAAGATGCAGCTGCCCTTCGTGCTGCAGTCCGCGGAGACGATGAAGACGGCGGTCGCCTGGCTCGAGCCCTACATGGAGCGCGTCGAGGGCCAGCAGAAGGGCACGATCGTCCTCGCCACGGTGAAGGGCGACGTGCACGACATCGGCAAGAACCTCGTCGACATCATCCTCACCAACAACGGCTACCGGGTGGTCAACCTCGGCATCAAGCAGCCGGTGGCGAGCATCATGGCGGCGGCGCGCGAGCATCGCGCGGACGCGATCGGCATGTCCGGCCTGCTCGTCAAGTCGACGGTGGTGATGCGCGAGAACCTCGAGGAGATGGTCCGCGAGGGCATCGACATCCCCGTCCTGCTCGGCGGCGCCGCGCTGACCCGCAAGTACGTCGAGGAGGACTGCCTTGCCTCCTATGGCGGCAGGCGCGTCGCCTATGCGCGCGACGCCTTCGACGGGCTCGACCTCATGAACAGGGTCGTCGCGCGCAGCTTCGACGGGCATGTCGAGGCCAGCGCCGCGAAGCGGGAGAGCCGGCCCTCCAACACGAAGCGCGTGCTGGGCCAGGCGGCGCGCCCGCTGCGTCCCGTCGACGCCGACGAGGTGCGGCTGCGGCGCGCCGAGCTCGCGCGCGGCTACGACGTGCCCGCGCCGCCCTTCTGGGGCGCGCGCGTCGTCGAGCGCGTGCCGGTGAAGGCTCTGGTGCCGTATCTCAACGAGACGATGCTCTTCCAGTTCCAGTGGGGCTTCCGCAAGGCCGGCAAGTCGATCGAGGAATGGAAGCGCTGGGCGAATGGCGAGCTGCGCCCGATCCTGCGCCGCGTCATGGAGCTTTGCGAGAAGGACGACATCCTCCAGCCGCAGTCCTGCTACGGCTACTGGCGCTGCGCCGCGGAGGGCGACAGCGTCGTGCTGTTCGACGACGCCGAGGCGCGGCGCGAGGTGGCGCGCTTCGCGTTCCCGCGCCAGGCGCGCGAGGGCGGGTTGTGCATCGCCGACTTCTTCCGCGACCGCGCGTCGGGCGAGACCGACGTGATCGGCCTGCAGGTCGTGACGATGGGCCAGAAGGCGAGCGACGTCGCGCGCGCCTGGTTCGCGGAGAACCGCTACCAGGACTATCTCTACCTGCACGGCCTGGGCGTCGAGCTCGCCGAGGCGCTGGCCGAGTACACGCACAAGCGCATCCGCGCCGAGCTGGGCTTCGCCGGCGAGGACGCTAAGGAGATGGATGCGATGCTCAAGCAGGGCTATCGCGGCTCGCGCTATTCCTTCGGCTACCCGGCCTGCCCGAACCTTGCCGACCAGCACCAGCTGCTCCGGCTGCTCGGCGCGGAGCGGATCGGCGTCGAGATGTCCGACGAGGACCAGCTGCATCCCGAGCAGTCGACCTCGGCGATCGTCCTGCTGCATCCCCAGGCCAAGTACTTCAGCGTGTGAGGCACCCATGACGCTGCCCGGCCATGGACGCTACGACTACAGCCCGATCGTCGGCCGTCCCGGCTATTCCTGGCCGGGCGGCGCGCGGCTTGCCGTCTATGTCGGGCTGAACCTCGAGCATTTCGCCTTCGGCGAGGGGCTCGGCGCGGAGCTGGCGCCCGGCGGCCCGCAACCCGACGTGCTCAACTACGCGTGGCGCGACTACGGCAATCGCGTCGGCGCGTGGCGGATGATCGAGCTGCTCGATGTGCTCGGCTGGCCGTGCTCGGTGATCCTCAACAGCGAGATCTACGACTACGCGCCGCAGCTCGCCGCGGCCTTCCGCGCGCGCGGCGACGAATTCGTCGGCCACGGCCGCAGCAACAGCGAGCGGCAGGGCATCCTGGACGAGGAGGGCGAGCGCGCGCTCATCGGCGAGGCGACCGCGGCGATCGCGCGCCACGAGGGCAGGGCGCCGGCCGGCTGGCTCGGGCCCTGGATCTCGCAGAGCCGGACCACGCCCGACCTGCTGCAGGAGGCGGGGTATACCTACTTGCTCGACTGGTGCATGGACGACCAGCCGGTGTGGTTCCGCACGCGCAAGGGCCGGATCCTGTCCGTGCCGTATCCCCAGGAGCTCAACGACATCCCGATGATCGTCGGGCGCAAGATCGGCGGCGACGCCTTCGCCGACATGATCGTCGACAATCTCGACGAGATGCTCGAGCAGTCCCGCGCCCAGCCGCTGGTGATGGGCATCGCGCTGCATCCCTATCTCGTCGGCCAGCCCTATCGCCTGCGGCACCTGCGCCGCGCGCTGCAGCACGTCGCGGCGCGTCGCGACGGCGTCTGGATCACGACCGCCGGCGCCATCGCGGCGCATGCGGCCGCGCTGCCAGCAGGGATGGTCCCCGGCGGCTGAGGCGGGACCTCGCGGCGCCATATCCGACGCAGGGTGCCATTTCGCCCGGCGACTCCGGGCGAGGTCAGTGCAGCTTCAGCCGCGGGCGGATGACCTGGTTGACGTGGCCGATGGCGATCAGCGCGAGCCCGCGAAGCCAGCCATGGATCGCGATCAGGTGGATCCGGTAGAGCGAGATGTAGACGAGGCGCGCGAGCCGCCCCTCGATCGCCATGCGCCCGCCGATCAGGTTTCCCATCAGGCTGCCGACCGTCGAGAAGCGCGACAGCGAGACCAGGGATCCCTTGTCGCGGTATTCGAAGGCTTCCAGCTCCCCCCGCCCGTCGACCAGCGCCTTGATGTTGCGCAGCGCGATGTCCGCCATCTGGTGCGCGGCCTGCGCGCGCGGCGGCACCGGCCGCGTGTCGCCCGGCGGCACGAAGGACGCGCAATCGCCGATCGCGATGATGCGTGGATCGCGCGTCGTCTGCAGCGTGGGCTTCACCACCAGCTGGTTCGTCCGGTTGGTCTCGAGGCCGCCGATGCCCTCCAGGAGGTCCGGGCCGCGCACGCCGGCGGCCCAGACCCTGAGATCGGCCCGGACGATCCCGGCATCGGTGACCACCTCGCCGGGCCGTACCTCGGTCACCTTGGTGCCGGTGAGCACGCGCACGCCCAGGTTCTCCAGCTCCGTCTTCGCCGCCTCGGCCAGCTTCTCGGGCAGCGCCGGCAGGATGCGGGGCCCGGCCTCGATCAGGGTCACGGTGAGGCGCGACTCGTCGAACACCTCGAGCCCGTAGTGCTTGAGCGCCGAGGCGGCGTTGAACAGCTCGGCTGCGAGCTCCACGCCGGTGGCGCCGCCGCCGACGATCGCGATCTCGACGCGCGCGTCGGACTTCGGATCGGCGCTCAGCTGCCGCGACACGCGCAGGCACTGGTCGAGCAGCTTCTGGCGGAACCTGTCGGCCTCGCGGCGGCTGTCGAGGAACAGGCAGTGCGCGCGGGTTCCGGGCGTGCCGAAATCGTTCGAGACCGCGCCGATCGCCAGCACGAGGTAGTCGTAGCGGATGCGATGGCGGCCGATCAGCTCCGAGCCGTCCTCGTCGAGGATCGGCGCGATCACCACGTGGCGGGAATCGCGGTCGATCGCCTCCAGGCTGCCGAGGAAGAAGCGATAGCCCCAGCGATGGCCGTGGCCGCGATAGCCGACCTCGTCGAGATTGGCGTCGAGCGAGCCGGCCGCGACCTCGTGCAGCAGCGGCTTCCAGATATGGGTGTGGTTGCGGTCGACGAGGATGATGTCGTAGCGCTCGCGGCCGTAATGCGCGCCGAGCTTGCGCACGAGCTCGAGGCCGCCTGCGCCGCCGCCGACCACGACGATCTGGGTCTTGAGCGACGGTGGCCGACCGTCGATGCGCGCAGGCGGGCTCTCCGCCTCCGTCTGGTCAAGCATCCGACATTCTCCCCGGGCAACGTCTCCCAGGCGCAAGGATAGCCGGAAACCCGATGCAGCGGGAAATCCCATCCAGAGTGGGACGGGCAATGGCAACCGTCGACCCGCCGTTGCCTGGCGCCAGCCCGCTCGGCCGCTTGCCATGCGAAACCGGATGGCGTCTGCCTTCCCGCCGAGCCGGCCGATGCCCAGTCCCGCGCCGGGGAACCCAAGCGTCGTTCGATCGCCGGTCAATGCAGGAAGGCTTCCATGAGCGATGCGCGGGCGATCGCGGTCCGCGATCTCCACCCGCCGATCGAGCCGCACCTGCAGGGCCGTTCCGGCATGGTGACCAGCACGGGACGGCGATCCATTAGCCCGGTTCCGCGCAGGCATGCTCGGCGTCGTCGACCATGCGTCACCCGGGCATCGGTCGGGTTGGCTCGGCCTCGATCGGATTTCCCCGCGGCTCGTTCGCGCGCCGCGCGCCTCGCATGCGAGCGCCGGGGCTGATCCGTGTACTGGCCGGCACGATGGGCTGCGCGCGAAGGCGATCCGGCCTGCGGGTCAGAGCCAGAGCACCTGTCGGCGCAGGTCGAGATCGTCGCGCAGCAGCCGCGACTCTCCCGACCATTGGACCTGGCCGCGCTCCAGCGCCACCGTGCGGTCGGAGAGCGCCAGGGCGAGGTCGAGGTGATGGTCGACGATGACGATCGCCACCTCTTGCCGCAGCCGGTCGAAGCTCTCGAAGAGCTGCTCGACGATGGCGGGTGCCAGGCCCTCGAAGGGCTCGTCGAGCAGCAGGACGCGCACGTCGCCCGACAAGGCCCGCGCCACCGCGACCATCTGCTGCTCGCCACCCGAGAGATAGTCGGCGGGCGTGTCGAGCCGGTCCTTGAGGCGGGGGAAATACGCCAGGATGCGATCGGTCTCCCAGTGCATGCCGTTGCCGGTACGCCGGCGCAGGCGTCCGAGCTCGAGGTTCTCCGCCACGCTCATGCCGGCGAACAGCCCGCGGCCCTGCGGCACGTAGCCCAGCCCCAGCCGCGCGATCTCGGCCGGAGGCAGGCCGGCGATGTCGCGGCCGGCCAGGGCAATGCGTCCCGAAGCGGGCGGCGCGATGCCGATCAGGGTCTTGAGCAGGGTCGACTTGCCGGCGCCGTTGCGGCCGAGCAGCGCCAGGATCTCGTTGCCGCGCAGGTCCAGGCCCACGCCCGAGAGGATGTGGCTCTTGCCGTAGAAGGTGTCGACGCCGGCAACCTCGAGAAGAACCTCGCCGCCGGCCGCGCTGGGACGTGGGGCGGCGGCGATCGCGGCCGTGCCGCTGCCGATATAGACCTCCTGCACCCGCGTCGAGCCGCGCGCCTGTGCCGCGGAGCCATCGACCAGCACCTCGCCGTCGTTCATGACGGTGACGTGGTCGGCGAGCCGGAAGACGCGGTCGATGTCGTGCTCGACCATCAGCACCGGCAGGTCGGCCGACAATTCCTTGACCAGCGCACCGATGCGCTCGCGCTCGGCCGCGGCGAGGCCGGCGAGCGGCTCGTCGAGAAGCAGGATGCGCGGGCCCGTCGCCAGCGCGACCCCCATGTCGAGCAGCCGCTGGCCGCCATAGGAGAGCGCGCCGGCCTCTGCCTTCTCCATCCCCGAGACGCCGAGGTAGCGGATCAGTTCGACGGTCTCGGCATTCACCTGCCCGGCGTCGTGCGCGGCGCGCCAGACGCCGAAGCGTCCGGGATGTCGCGCCTGGACGGCGAGGCGGATGTTCTCCTCCACGCTCAGGCCGGGGAACAGGTTGGTGATCTGGAACGAGCGCCCGATGCCCGCCGCCACCGCGTCCTCGGGTGCCAGCCCGGCGATCGGACGGCCGGCCAGGGTAACCTCCCCGGCATCGGGCGGGAACATTCCCGAGACCAGGTTGAAGGCCGTCGTCTTGCCCGCCCCGTTGGGGCCGATGAGGGCATGCAGCGTGCGGTCGCGTACCGCGAAATCGACGCCGCGCACGGCGCGCACGCCGCCGAAGCTCTTCATCAGGCCGCGCGCCACCAGTAGCGCCTCATCGGCGCCGGCGCGCGCTCGCAGGAATGCGGGCAGGGGCTCGCGCGCCACCCGCCGTGCCGCCATCGCGGCACCCTCGGCGGCGAAGCGGCGCAGCGGCGCGGTCAGCCGTTCGTAGACTCCAACGAGCCCGGTCGGGGAGAAGACGATGAACAGGACGAAGAGCAGGCCGAAGAAGAACAGCCAGTTCCCCGTCATGCTCGAGAGGTAGTCGCGGAAGATGACGAAGAACAGAGCCCCGAGGGCCGGGCCGAGGAAGGAGCGCATGCCGCCGATCACGACCATCGCCAGCAACTCGCCCGAGAACACGACCGAGATCGGCTCGGCCGACGTCATGCGGTTGTTGAACAGCAGTAGCATGCCGGCGACGCCGGTGAGCGTGGCCGACAGCACGAAGGCGATCAGCTTGTAGTGGTCGGTCGGATAGCCGACGAAGCGCGCGCGCTGCTCGTTCTCGCGGATCGCGACCAGCACCGAGCCGACCGGCGAGTTGTGCAGGCGCCACAGCAGGTAGACGACGGCGAGGCCGATCGCGGCGACCAGCGCGTAGAAGGGCTGCGAAGATTCGAAGTCGATGCCGAACAGGCGCGGGCGGACGATGCCGCCGAGGCCATCCTCGCCGCCGGTGACGGCGGTCCAGCGGAAGGCGACGGCATAGAGCATCGCCGACAGCGCCAACGTGAGCAGCGAGAAATAGACGCCGCGCCGGCGCAGGATGAGCGCCCCGAACAGCGTCGCGACGACGGCGACGAGGGCGGCTCCGGCGAGGAAGGGCAGCACCGCGTCGCCTGGGAAGAGATGCCGCTGCGCGAGGCCGGCCGCATAGGCGCCGAGCCCGAACCAGGCGCCGTGGCCGAAGGACACCAGGCCGGTATGGCCGACCAGGACGTTCAGCGCCATGCAGGCGATCGCGTAGATCACCACCTCGGTGGCCGAGGTCACGGTCAGCCCGAGCGAGAGCATCGCGAAAGGCAGGCAGACCAGGGCCGCGGCTGCGATCGCGAGGGGGAGGCGCGAGGGCGTCATCCGGCTCACTCGAAGCGCTGGATGCGCTCGCCGAACAGTCCGCGCGGGCGGAACAGCAGCACGAGCAGCATCAGCAGGTAGATGGCGGCGGTCGACATCTGCGCGTAGCCGGCGGCGACGATCAGGCCCTTCACGAGGCCGACCAGGATCGCCGCCGCGACGACGCCGCGGAACGAGCCGAGCCCGCCGATGACGACGACGACGAAGGCCGGCGTGATGATCTCCTGGCCCATCGCGGGATGGACCGAGTAGATCGGCGCGAGCAGCACGCCCGCCAGGCCGGCGAGCCCGATGCCGAGCGCGGCCACCGCCGACATGTAGGGCTGCAGCGAGATTCCCAGCGCCGCGACCATGTCCGGGTTCTGGACGCCGGCGCGCACGACGCGGCCGAAGGCGGTGCGGTTGAGCAGCAGCCAGATGCCGGCGATGCAGGCTACGGCGACCAGCAGCAGGATGCCGCGGTAGCGCGAATAGACGAAGTCGCCGATGAAGATCTGTCCGCGCAGCGCCTGCGGGATCGAATAGGGCAGCGGTGCCGCGCCGAAGACCATGCGCAGCGTCTGCTCGGCCACCATCGCGAGGCCGAAGGTGAGCAGCAGCGACAGGATCGGGTCCGATCGGTAGAAGCGCCGGAACAGGAAGCGCTCGATCAGCATGCCGAACAGCGCCACCGCCACTGGCGAGCCGACAAAGGCGCCGCCGAAGCCGACATGCGGCGTCAGCACGATCGTAAGGTAGGCGCCCATCGCGAAGAACGCGCCATGCGCTAGATTGACGATGCCGCCGAGCGAGAAGATCAGCGACAGGCCGAGCGCGATCAGCAGGTAGTAGACGCCGTCGAGCAGGCCGTTGAGGACCTGCTGCAGGATCAGGGAGGCGGTCACGCGTAGGGGTCCGTGGCGCGCGCGTCCGGGCGCGACGCGGGGGCGGCCGTGCCGCCCCCGCGTCGGCTTCCGGTCATGTGGTCAGGCGCTCATCGTGCAGGTGTTTTCCTCGGGCGTCGACCCGATCGCGTCCAGCGGCTCGTTCGCCCCGGGCGTCGGCGCGCTGGGCTTGTAGATGTCCCACTGGTTCTTGATCTCGTTCGGCTTGAGGGCCTCGACCGCGTACATCTCGTGCATCATCTGGTGGTCGTATTTGCGGAAATAGCCCTCGCGGGTCTTGAGCACGTCGAATTTCGGCTCGCGTTCCCAGTGCTCGATCAGCTTGACCGCCTCGGTCGAGCGGATCTCGTTCATCGACTGGGCGAGGATCTTCATCGCCACGTAGTCGCCCCAGGCCTGGTTCTCGGGCGGGCGGCGGTAGCGCGCGGTGAAGGCCTGCACGAAGCGCTTGGAGCCCGGCGTGTCGATCAGGTGGTGCCAGACCAGCGGCCAGGTGCCGAAGAAGTTGCCGCTGCCCGCGCCCCAGGCGACCGCGGTGTCGAAGCCGAAGCCGGCGACCGGGAAGGTCAGGCCGAATTCCGCGTACTGCTTGAGGAAGTTGGTGATCTGCACGCCGGCGAGGTTGGAGACCACCATGTCGGGCCGGGCGCTGCGTATCTTCGTCAGCATGGTCGAGAAGTCCGAGAAATCGGTCGGCACCAGCTCGTCGGCCGCAAACTGCCCGCCGTTCTGTTCCATGAAGCGCTTGGCGACCTTGAGCAGGTCATGGCCGAAGGCGTAGTCGGCGGTCAGCGAGTACCAGCGCTTGCCCTTGACCATGTTCTGCGCGAGAAGCGCGCGTCCCACGGTCTTCACGTACATCGAGTTCTGGCTCTCGACGTGGAACATGTAGCGGTTGCAGTTGCTGCCGCGCAGCGCGTCGGAATTGCCACCGGTGTTGATGAACAGGTTGCGGGTGCGTTGCGCCACCTGCGCGATGGTCAGGCACGAGGCCGAGGAGATCTCGCCGACGATGCAGGCCACGCGGTCGCGCTCGATCATGCGCTCGGCCTTGGTCGAGGCGGTCTGCGGATTGACCGAGTCCTCCTTGAGCGCCTCGATGCGGCGGCCAAGCACGCCGCCCGCGGCATTGATCTCGTCCACCGCGAGATCCACGGCCTGGACGGCGTATTCGCCGAGCGGCCCGAGGAAGCCGGTGCGCGGCGTCAGGTGGCCGATCCGGATGACGTCGGACTGGGCCTTGCTGATGGCCGGGGCGCCGATGGCGGCGACGGCGGCGGTGCCGGCGGCCGCGTCGAGCACGAAGCGGCGGCGCGATCTGGTATCGGTCATGGTCGTGTCCTCCCTTTTTTGCCCGGCCCTCAAGCTGGGGACGCCCAAAGGCGCCCGCGACCGGATTGATATCGAGA
>VGDA01000045.1 GCA_016869915.1 Alphaproteobacteria bacterium | reverse complement strand
GGAACGAGGGACTTTCGACGGCCGAGATCGGCAAGCTCCTGGGCATCTCGAAGAATGCCGTGGTCGGCAAGGCCCACAGGCTCCGCCTCGCCTCCCGGCCCTCGCCCATCCGCCGCATGGCGATCCGTCCGGCGACGCCCAGGGTGCCGCGCGCGACGCGCAACCTCGCCATGTCCGCGCTGCCGCAGACCGCGGCGATGACGCCGGCGAGGCAGTCGGCACCCGCACCCGCCCCGGCGGCGCAGTCCGCGCCGGCACGCACGCGCGTCGAGACGCCCGCGCTGCAACTCTCCAACCAGCGTTGCATGTGGCCCGTCGGCCATCCCGGCGACGGAGACTTCCATTTCTGCGGCGAGCGCGCCCTCGTCGGAAAGCCCTATTGCGCCGCGCATTGCGCCGTGGCGTATGTAAAGGCGAAGCCGAAATCGGGCGAAGCCGCCTGATGCGGCCGCGGGCGGCGCCCAGCCGCCCGCCGCAGCTTGGGAGGCAGGCCCGTCCATGTCGCAGGCTCAAGGGGTCCTCGTCGCGAGGAGCGCGAGGCCGCACGAACTCCTCCTGCCGCTCGCCAACCGCCACGGGCTGATCGCCGGCGCCACCGGCACGGGCAAGACCGTGACGCTGCGCGTGATGGCCGAGAACCTCTCCGCCGCCGGCGTGCCGGTCTTCATGGCCGACGTGAAGGGCGACCTCGCCGGGCTCGCGCGGCCGGGGGCGGAGAACCCGAAATTCGCCGAGCGCGCGACGAGGCTCGGCGTCGAGGGCTTCGCCTTCGGCGCGGCGCCCACGGTGTTCTGGGACCTGCTCGGAGAGCAGGGCCACCCGATCCGCGCCTCCGTCTCCGAGATGGGGCCGATGCTGCTGGGCCGGCTCCTCGAGCTCAACGAGACCCAGGCCGGCGTCCTGCAGATCGCGTTCAGCTTCGCCGACGACAACGGCCTGCTGCTCGACGACCTCAAGGACCTGCGCGCGCTGCTCGCCGACCTCGCCGAGCGCGGCGCCGAGATCCGCCAGACCTACGGCAACGTCACCGCCGCCTCGGTGGGCGCGATCCAGCGTGGCCTGCTCGCGCTCGAGGCGCAGGGCGCAGACCATTTCGTCGGCCTGCCCTCCTTCGACGTCTCGGACCTGCTGCGCGTCGACGGGCGCGGGCGCGGCCTCGTGCACGTGCTCGCCGCCGACAAGCTGATGATGCGGCCCAAGCTCTACGCGACCTTCCTGCTGTGGATGCTGTCCGAGCTGTTCGAGAACCTGCCCGAGCTGGGCGACCCCGAGAAGCCGAAGCTCGTCTTCTTCTTCGACGAGGCGCACCTGCTCTTCACCGACGCGCCGGCCGCGCTGGTCGCGAAGATCGAGCAGGTCGTGCGCCTGATCCGCTCCAAGGGCGTCGGCGTCTACTTCGTCACCCAGAACCCGCTCGACCTACCCGAGACCGTGCTCGGCCAGCTCGGCAACCGCGTGCAGCACGCGCTACGCGCCTTCACGCCGCGCGACCAGAAGGCCGTGCGCGCGGCGGCGGAGACCTTCCGCCAGAACCCCGCGCTCGATACCGCGAAGGCGATCACCGAGCTCGCCGTCGGCGAGGCGCTCGTCTCCTTCCTGGACGCGAAGGGAACGCCGGAGATCGTCGAGCGCGCGCTGGTCTGCCCGCCGCGCAGCTTCCTCGGCACGATTGCGCCGGAGGAGCGCCGCGCCGCGATCCAGGCCAGCCCCTATCTCGGCCGCTACGACGAGCGCGAGGAGCGCGAATCCGCGGCCGAGCAGCTCGCCGCCGCGCGCCAGCCCGCCGCGCCCGCGGCAGGTGGCGGCGGCATCCTCGACACGCTCGGCGGCATCTTCGGCGGCGGCGGCCAGCAGGGCGCGCCGCCGCAGGGCCGCGGGCGCGGGCGCCAGCCCGAGGGCGTAGGCACGACGATCGCCAAGTCGCTCGCGCGCAACGTCGCCGGCCAGATCGGCCGCGAGCTGGGCGGCGCGGTCTTCGGCAAGTACGGGCGCAGCGCCGGCGGCACGATCCTGCGCGGCGTGCTCGGCTCGATCCTGCGCGGCCGATGAGCGCCGCGCCGACGCCGAGCGCGACCCCGGCCGAGCGCAGCGCCGCGAGCGGCCTCGCGCAGCGGCTCAAGGACGTGCAGGCCGCGATCTCGGGCAAGCGCCACGACGAGGCCGTCGCGCTCGCCGAGAAGACGGTCGCCGAGGCGCCGCGCAGCAACGAGGCGTGGAACGCTCTCGGCGTCGCGCTGCGCGCCTCTGGCCATCCCGCGGAGGCGACGGGCTGCTACCAGCGCGCGCTCGACATCGCGCCGGGCGACCTCTCCGCGGTGGCCAACCTCGCCAACGCGCTCAAGGACCTGCAGCGCTACGCCGAGGCCGTCTCGCTCCATCGCCGCGTCGTCGCGCGCCAGCCCACCAGCACGGCGTGGACGAACCTCGGCGTCGCGCTCCACGACGGCGGCATGCTGGTCGATGCGCTGGCCGCCTTCGAGCAGGCGATCCGCATCCAGCCGGAGAACGCGAGCGCGCAATTCGACCGCTCGCAGGTGCTGCTGCGGCTCGGGCGCTTCGAGGAGGGCTGGGCGGCCTTCGAGTGGCGCTGGCGCCTGCCCGACCGGCCGCCGATGCCCAACTACCCGACGCCGCGATGGGACGGCGCCCCCCTCGAGGGCACGCTGCTGGCCTGGCCCGAGCAGGGCTTCGGCGACGCGATCCTCTCCGTCCGCTTCCTGCCGGCGCTGCGATCGCGCGTGCGGCGCGTGGCGCTCGGCTGCAAGCCGGAGCTGATGCGGCTGTTCTCGGGGCTCGCCGGCGTCGACGAGCTGGTGGCGATCGGCGCGGCGGCGCCGGCGCATGTCGCGCACGTGCCGTTCATGAGCCTGCCCGGAAAGGCGATGAAGTCTTTCGCCGACCTGCCGCCGCCCGCGAAGCTGCACGTGCCGCCGGAGGCCCGAGCGCGCATGGCGCCGCTGGTCGCAGCGGCCGGCGACCGGCTCAAGGTCGGGATCATCTGGTCGGGCAGCGTGACCTTCAAGGGCAACGCCCAGCGCGCGACGCCGCTCGAGCGCTTCCTGCCCTTCGCGGAGGTGCCGGGCGTGCAGCTCTTCAGCCTGCAGAAGGGGCCGCGCGCCGATGAGCTCGCGCAATCCGGCGCGCGCAACTACGTCATCGACCTCGGGCGGCACTGCAACGACTTCGCCGACACGGCGGCCGCCGTGGAGCAGCTGGACCTCGTGCTGATGACGGATTCCTCCGTCGCCCATCTCGCCGGCTCGCTCGGCAGGCCGGTCTGGAACCTGCTGCCCTTCATGCCCTACTGGCTCTACCTCGACGGGCGCAGCGACACCCCGTGGTACCCGTCGATGCGCCTGTTCCGGCAGAAGGCGCCCGGTGCCTGGGACGGCGTCTTCGCCGAGGCGCGCCACGCCCTCGAGGAACTCTCCCGCCGACATGCCCAGCAGCGGCGCTAGCTTCGGGTTCGGGCTCTGCCTGCTCCTGCTCGGCGCCGCCGGCCAGGCGGTGGCGGGCGAGGCCCGGCGCGCCGGGCCCGGCATCGCGCCCGCGCCCTGCGCGGCCGGGAGCTCCGGCGCCGCCTGCGCGATCGACATGCTCGCGGCCTGCATCGCGCGGGCCGAGCGCGAGTTCTGCGCGCGCGTGGGCGCCGAGCCGCCCGATCCCGCGCCGCGGCCGCGCCGCCTGCAATACCGGATCGACCGCGAGAGCGTCGTCCGCGCCAGCCAGGTCGGCGACGACCATCGCGCCATGCCGTGGTTCAGGCCCGGCGTGACGCTGGTGGAATTCGGGCTGCGCGACTGCGATGGCGCGCAGGCCGCGTGCGCGCGCGAGCCCTGGGAGGAATTCCAGGCCTACCTGCGCGAGCGCGACGGCAGGTGGCAGGTCGAGCACTGGCGGGCGACGGGCGATGCCGACCAGGGCGCGCAGCTGCCGGAAGCCTTCGCGCCGCGCACCGAGTGAAGGCGTCAGCCCGGCGCGGCCGCGGCGCGATGGCCGAGGCGGCGCGACACCGTGCCCGCGGCGGCGCGCAGCGCGGCGATCACCTCGAGGCGCATCGGGCGCGTGAGGCGCGCCTCGGGCGCCGAGAGGCTGAGCGCGGCCACGGGCCTGCCGCCGCGCTCGAGGATGGGGACGCCGATGCACATCAGCCCCTCCTCGTTCTCGCCGATCTCGACCGCGTAGCCCTTGCGCGCGATCTCGCGCAGCTGGCGCCGCAGCTGCGCGACGTCGGTCGTGGTGCGCCCCGTCATCGCCTTGAGCGGCGAGGCGAGCAGGGGCGCGCGCTCCTCCTCGGGCATGAAGGCGAGGATCGCCTTGCCGAGCGAGGTGGAGTTGAGCGGGTGCCGCTCGCCGATGCGCGCCTGCATGCGCAGCGCGCGGCTGCTCTCGATCATCTCGACATAGACCACGCGGTCGCGGTCGGGGACGCCGAGGTTGATCGTCTCGTTGAAGCGCTTGCGCAGCCCCGACATGGCGGGGATGGCAAGCTCGCGCAGGCGCTGGACGTCGGTCTCGCCCTCGCGCCCGCGATGCATGCGCGGGCCGGGGCGGTAGCGGTCGCGGCCCGTGCCGTAGCCGATGAAGCCGGCCGCGGCGAGCGTGTAGAGGTAGCGGAAGGCCGAGGTCTTCGGCAGGCCGAGCGCGCGCGCGACGTCGCTGAGCCCGACCTCCTGGCCCGCGTCCTCGACGAAGGCGAGGACGGCGAGGGCCTTGGCCACCGGCGTGACGAGATAGGGATCCGCGGGCGCGCCCGGCGCGGGGCGCGCGAGCGTGACGGCGCGGGTCGGCGAGGAGGGTGGAGGGCGCTGCATTCCGTGCCGCGAAACATGGGTTTCGGCTGCGGAAACCGTTGACCTAGTCTCGCCCGGGGATCAAGCGAAACGAGGGGGAAGTCGCATGTCCGGTTCGCATGGCAAGGGCGCGGCCGCCGATCCGCGGGGGCACAACTCGGGCCGTCGCTGCAGCTTCGACGTATCCGCGCGGCGAATCGCCGAGAACTCGCGCTGGCTGGCCGGGGGCGTGAGCAGCAATTTCCGCCTCGGCATGGCGCCGACGCCGCTGGTGTTCGAGCGCGGCGAAGGGGCCTGCCTCTTCGACGTCGATGGCAACAGGCTGATCGACTACTATCTCGGCATGGGGCCGATGATCCTCGGCCACAATCCCGAGACGGTGCGCCGCGCCGCCGCCGCGCAGCTCGAGCGCGGCATCCTCTATGCGGGCCAGACCGACCTCGAGGCCCAGGCCGCGCGGCGCGTGTGCGAGATGGTCCCCTGCGCGGAGCGCATGCGCTTCGCCTCCTCCGGTTCCGAGGTCGTCCAGGCGGCGTTCCGCCTCGCGCGCGCCGCGACCGGCCGCACGAAGATCGTGAAGTTCGAGGGCCACTACCATGGCTGGCTCGACAACGTGCTCTGGTCGACCGCGCCGGCCCCGGACCTCGCCGGCCCGGAGGATGCGCCGCGTCGCGTCGGCGGCAGCAAGGGCCAGGAGGAGGAGGCAGGGCAGAACATCGAGGTGCTGTCCTGGAACCGCCTCGACCTCGTGGAGGCGCGCCTCGCGCGCGGCGACGTCGCCGGCCTGATCATGGAGGCGGCGATGTGCAACTCCGGCGCGGTGCCCCCCGCGCCCGGCTACCTCGAGGGCGTGCGCGCGGCCTGCTCGCGCCACGGCACGATCCTGATCTTCGACGAGGTGATCACCGGCTTCCGCCTCGCGCCGGGCGGCGCGCAGCAGCGCTTCGGCGTCACGCCCGACATCGCGACCTTCGCCAAGGCGATCGCCAACGGGTTCCCGGTGGCCGCGATCGCCGGGCGCGGCGACCTGCTCGACCTTTTCGGCAAGGGCGTCGTGCATGGCGGCACGTTCAACGCCCAGCCGGTCGCCATGGCGGCGACGCTGGCGACGCTGGAGGCGCTGACGCCCGAGCTCTTCGCCGCGATCGAGCAGCGCGGGCGCCGCCTGATGGACGGCATCCGCGACGAGCTCGCCGCGGCCGGACACAAGGCGGTGGTGACGGGATGGCCGCAGGTCTTCCATGTCGCCTTCGACCTCGACGCGCCGGCGCGCAATTGGCGCGACCTCGCCCGCATGAACCGCGCGAAGTACGTCAGGTTCTGCGCCGCGCTGCTGGCCAACGGCGTGCGCGCGCTCGAGCGCGGCGCCTGGTTCATGTCCGCGGCGCACGACGACGCGATCGTCGACGAGACGCTGGAGGCGGTGCGCCGAGCCGCGCGCGAGGTCCCCGCGGCATGACGCGCGTCGCGATCGGGTCGCTGATGCAGGAGACGAACACCTTCGTCCCCTTCCCCACGACCCTGCGCACCTTCGAGGCCTTCTACCTCCATCGCGGCGAGGAGATGCTCTCGCGCTACGGGGCGGCACGCGTCGAGGTGCCGGCGTTCCTCTCCGTCTTCCGCGAGGCGGGCGTGGAGGTCGTGCCGACCATCGCCGCGCATGCCGGCGCCAGCGGCATCGTCGCGCGCGCCGACTTCGAGATGCTGCTCGGCGAGATGCTCGCGCGGATCCGCGCGGCCGGGAAGCTCGACGGCGTCGCGCTCGCGCTGCACGGGGCGATGGTCGTCGAGGACGAGCCCGACGCCGAGGCCGAGATCGTGCGCCGCGTGCGCGAGGTCGTCGGGCCGGGCGTGCCGATCGGCGTCTCGCTCGACCTGCATGGCCACATCACCGCGGCGATGCTGCAGGATGGCGTGTTCTACGTCGGCTACCGCGAATACCCGCATGTCGACATGTGGGAGACGGGCGAGCGCGTCGCGCGGCTCCTGCTCGACGCCATCGCCGGCCGCAGGCGCCCGGTCATGGCGCTCGCCAAGCGCCACATGATCGTGAGCGCCGTGCGCGCGACCACCGGCGCGGAGCCGCTGGCCTCGATCGTGCGCGAGGCGCGGCGGCACGAGGCGGCGGGAGCATGCCTGCACGCCTCGCTCTTCCCGGTCCAGCCCTGGCTCGACGTGCCGGACCTCGGCTTCGCGGCGCTGGTCTGCGCCGATGGCGACAAGGCCTCCGCGCAGCGCATCGCCGACGACCTCGCCGCCCGCGCCTGGGAGGCGCGCCACGGCTTCGAGCCGGAGCTCGTTCCGCTCGACGAGGCGATCCGCACGGGGCTTTCCGCCAGCGGCACCACTGTCGTCAGCGACATCGGTGACAGCCCCAGCGGCGGCGCCGCGGCGGACAGCGCGGCCGTGCTCCGCGCGCTGCTGCGCCTCGGCGCGGACCGCGCCGGCAGGCTCACCTACCTGACGCTCTGCGACGGCGCGGCCGCCGCGAAGGCGCTCGCCGCCGGGCCCGGCGCGCGGATCCGCCTTCGGCTCGGGCACCATGCCTCGCCCGCGGATGGGGCGCCGGTCGAGGTCGACGCCGTGGTGCGCAGCCTCTCCGACGGTGTCTTCACGATGCGCGACGCCGGCGCGGAGGGCAGCGTCGTGCAGCTCGGCCTCGTGGCCGTGCTCGCGATCGGCGACATCCGCGTCGCGGTGCGCAGCAACCCGGCCTTCGAGTGGGACACCGGGCTCTTCGCCGCCTTCGGCCTGGAGCTGAGGCACGCCGCGCTGGTCTTCGTGAAGTCGCCCGCGCATTTCCGCGTCGCCTTCGGCCCGCATGCCGCGCGCATCCTCGTCGCCGACACGCCGGGCCCGACCTGCGGCAACATGCGAAGGCTCAGGCTCCACCGCGTCACCCGCCCGCTCTTCCCGCTCGACTGAACCGAGCGCGCGCCCGGCCCCGGAGGAAAACCGCCATGCTGAAGCCGCCATCCTTCGACCTCTCCGGGCGCGTGGTGCTGGTCACCGGCGGCACGCGCGGCATCGGCGGCGGGATCGCCGAGGCGCTCGCCGCCACCGGCGCCCACGTGATCGTCACCGCGCGCAACGCCGAGGCCGTCGACGCGCAGGCGCGCCGGCTGCGCGAGGCGGGGGCGAAGGCATCGGGCATCGCCTTCGACGTCAACGACGCGGCGGCGACGATGGCGTGCTTCGCGGCGATCGCCCGCGAGCACGGGCGGCTCGACATCCTCGTCAACAACGCCGGCATGACGATCCGCAAGCCGCTGCTCGAGCAGACCGACGCCGACTGGCAGGCGGTCATCGACACCGACCTGACCTCGTGCTTCCGCATGTCGCGCGAGGCGGCGCGCATGATGATCCCCCGGCGCCACGGGCGGATCATCATGATCTCCTCGATCAACGCCACCATCGCGCGGCCGACCCTCGCGCCCTACACCGCGGCCAAGCACGGGCTGCACGGCCTCATGCGCGCGCTCGCCGTCGAGCTCGCGCCGCAGGGGGTGACCGTCAACGCGATCGCGCCGGGCTATTTCCCGACCGAGGCCAATGCCGGGATCCGCGCCGACCCGAAATTCCACGAAGCGGTGTGCCGGCGCACGCCGGCCGGGCGCTGGGGCGACCTCGCCGAGCTCGGCGCCGCGGCGGTGTTCCTCGCCTCGTCGGGCGCGGCCTATTGCACCGGCTCGGTCGTCACCGTGGATGGCGGGCTGCTCGCGACGTTCTGAACGCGCCGGGGCGACTCAGCCACCGATCTCCAGCAGGTCGTAGGGCAGGGTGTTCATCGTCTCGTGCCCGGCCTCGGTGACGAGGAGCTGGTCCTCGATGATGAAGCCGCCGACGCCGTCGACGTAGAACGGCGTCTCGAAGGCCATGACCATGCCCGGCTCGAGCGGGACGTCGACGCCAGGCCCCGTGTAGGGCCATTCCTCGCTCCACACGTTCTGGCCGATGCCATGGCCGAAATGGCCGCGCGCGAAGCTCGGGAAGCCCGCCGCGCGCATCGCGCCGATGCAGGCGGCATGGACCTCGCCCAGCGTCGCGCCGGGCCGGAACGCGGCGCGGCCCGCGTCGAAGGCGGCGCGCAGCGCGGCATGGATGGCGCGGGCATGCGCGTCGGCGCGGCCGAAGACGAAGGTGCGCGCGGAATCCGAGCTGTAGCCGGAGAGCACGCAGCCGACGTCGATCTTGATCACCGTGCCGGGCTCGACCTTGCCGCCGGGGCCCCAGGGATCGGGGCCGACCGAGATGTAGTCCCACTTGCCGGTCATGTTGGCGACGCCGCGGCGACGCGCCTCGGCGACCACGGCGGCGTGCCAGGTCTCGGAAAGCTGCGGGCGCGACTGGCCCGCGCGCAGCTCGCGCATCACCGCGCGGATGCCTTCCTCGGCGAGCTGCGCGCCGGTGCGCAGCAGCGCGACCTCGCCCGGCGCCTTGACCATACGCAGGCGATCGAAGACGCGCGAGCTGTCGACGAGCGTCGCGCCAGGCAGGGCCTCCTCGAGCATCCGCAGGTCGTTGACCGGCAGGAAGTCGAACTCGACGCCCAGCCGCGCGCCGAGCAGGCCGCGCTCGGCGAGCAGGTCGCGCAGCAGGCCGAAGGCCTCGCGCGGCTCGAAGGTCGGCGGGCGCTGGAAGCCGCGCGGCCGCGCGGCCTGGGTCTCCGCGACCAGCTCGCCGGTCGGGCGGTTGCTCGGCAGGACGCCGCGCAGGTCGGCGGTCTCCACCCAGATCGCGTGGCTGCGCAGGTCGGCGATGTCGGAGGCGGCGCGGAAGGCCGGGGCGAAGAGGTCCGTGACGACCGCGGCGGCCGGCGCGGCGGCCGGCTGCGGGACCAGCGCGAGCGCCGCGCCGGCGCGCCGCCAGAGCGACGCGACGCCGGGCGTGGCGCCGGTCGCGTAGGTGAAGTTCTCCGGCTGGAGCACGACGAGCGCGTCGATGCCGGACGCGCGCATCAGCGCCTCGGCCCGCCGCCGGTCGAGGAAACCGCCCTTCATGTCCGCTCCCGTCGCTGCGTCGTCCCGCCCGCGCGATCATCGCATCGCGGCCGCGGCTTCCGCTAGCATCCCGCCTCGCGCAGACCGAGGAGGGTTCGATGGCTGCTTTGCCGAGGCGCTGGGACGAGCTCGCCTGGACGGATTTCGCGCGCCTGCCGCGCGACGCGGTCGCCATCCTGCCGGTGGCCGCGATCGAGCAGCACGGGCCGCACCTGCCGCTGCGGGTCGATGCCGCGCTCGCCGAGGCGATCCTCGCGCGCGCGCTCGAGATCGCGCCGGCCGGGATGCCGCTGCTCGCGCTGCCGCTGCAGGCGGTGGGCCACTCGCCCGAGCATGCGCGCTTCCCGGGCACGCTGGCGCTGCGCGCGGAGACGGCGCTCGCGCTGTGGGAGGACATCGGCGCCTCGGTGGCGCGCGCGGGGCTGCGCAAGCTCGTCGTGTTCAACACCCATGGCGGCCAGCCGCAGCTGGTCGACGTGCTGTGCACGCGGCTGCGCGCCGCGCATGGCATGTTCGCGGTCGCCGCGAGCTGGTTCCGCCTTCATCGCCCGGATCCCGCCGAGGCGGCGCTGCCCGAGGCCGAGCGCCGCTGGGGCATCCATGCCGGCGCGGTCGAGACGGCGATGATGCGCCACCTGCATCCCGGCCTGGTGCGCGAGGCGGAGGCACGGGACTTCTCCTCCGCCTGGATCGCGCGGCAGGCCGCCCATGCGCAGCTCTCCCCGCATGGCGAGATCGGCTTCGGCTGGGAAACGCAGGATCTCGGCCCCTCGGGCGCGGTGGGCGACGCGCGGCTCGGCGACGCGGCGCTGGGCGCGCGCATCGTCGAGCAGGCGGCCGCGGCGCTCGCGACGCTGCTCGCCGAGGTTCACGGCTTCGATGCCGGCTCCTGGATGCGCGAGGCGCCGGCGACGCGCTGATCGCGCAGCCTGAGGACGAGGAAGGCGAGGGCGGCGATCGCCAGCACCGCGCCCAGGAGCGCGAGCACGACGCCATAGGCCTCGGCGGGGTCGAGGTGCCGGCCGAGCGCCGCGAGCAGCGCCCCGGCCACGACCTGGCACGAGGCGACGCCGATCAGGAAGGCGAGGTTCAGCAGCGACAGGGCGCGCCCCTCGGACCCCGGCGGCGCGGCGGCGCGGATGTCGGCGTATTGCAGGACGAAGGCCGAGGCGCCGGTGGCGAAGACGACCAGCAGCACGGCCGCGAGCCATGGCCCCGGGCGCAGCGCGCCGAGCAGGAGCAGCGCCGCGGCGGCGACGAGGAAGCCGGCGGCGAGCATGGGCGCGCGCGGCCAGCCGCGCCGATCGGCGAGGCCGAAGGCGAGCGGCGCCGCGATCATCACCGCGGAGACGATGAAGGCGACATTGCCCGCGGCGCTCGGCGACAGGCCCTGGGCCTGCTCGAGATAGGGCCCGACCCAGAGCCCGCGTATCGCGAGCAGGCAGCCATAGGAGACGAGGCCCAGCAACGCGCCGGCGAAGATCGCAGGCACGCGCAGCAGCCGCGCCATCGAGGCCTCCGGTCCCGCCTCGGCGCGGCGCGGCGCCGGCGCGCCATCGTCGCGGGTCGCCAGCACGAGCGCGAGCAGCGCGAGGGTGAGGGCACCGACGCAGGCCATCGCCACGCGCCAGCCCGCGGCCTCCACGACCAGCGCCAGGGGCGTGGTGGTCAGGAACATGCCGCTCGAGCCGAGCGAGGCGCAGACCGTGGTCGTCCAGGCGAAGTCCGAGGCGGGCCGGCTGCGCGCCACATGCACGCAGACGGCCAGCCAGAGCCCCGAGCAGCCGATCCCGAACAGGGCCTGCGACGCGACCAGCGCGGGCAGGGACGTCGCGCTCGCGCCCACCGCGGCGCCGAGCGCGGCGGTGGCGAGCAGGGCCGCGACGAGGCGGCGCAGCGGCACGCGGTCGAGCGCCACGCCGATCGGCAGCTGCATCGCCGCGAAGACGACGTTGAAGGCACCACCGAAGACGCCGAGCGCCCAGGGCTCCAGCGCGAGCTCCGCGGCGATCGCGGGGCCAAGCGCCGCCGGCAGGGTCCGGTAGGCATGCCCGATGGAGAAGGCCGCGACGAGCGCGACGAGAAAACGCATGGTTGGGCTGCGAAGCTACGGCATCGACTTCGAGCGGGCCAGCGCGCACCATCGCACCCAGCGACCGCGCGAAGGAGGCGCCCAGCCCATGCCGAACCTGCCCGACCCGATGGCGGCCTTCCGCCTCGATGGACGCGTCGCGCTGGTCACCGGCGCGCGGCGGGAGATCGGCCGGGCCATCGCCACCGCGCTCGCCGCGCAGGGCGCGGCCGTGGCGATCCACCACGCGGGCGGCGCGGAGGAGGAGCGCGACGCCGCCGACGCCGTGGCCGCCATCGTCGCCGGCGGGGGCCGCGCGATCGCCTTCGCGTCGGACTTCGCCGAGGATGGCGCGCCGGAGCGCCTCGGCGCGGAGGTGCTCGCGGCCTTCGGCAAGGTCGACATCCTCGTGGTCAACGCCTCGATCGAGATCATCGAGGACTGGGACCGGATCGGCCGCGCCGCCTTCGACCGGCAGGTCGCCGTGAACCTCTGGGCGACGCTCGCCCTGCTGCAGGCGCTGGCGCCCGGCATGGTCGCGCGCGGCTGGGGCCGCATCGTGACGATCGGCAGCATCCAGCAGCAGCAGCCGCATCCGCGCATGCTCGTCTATGCCGGCACCAAGGCGGCGCAGCACAACTGGGCGGTCAACCTCGCCAGGCAGCTCGGCGGCACGGGCGTGACCGTCAACAACCTCAGCCCCGGCGTGATCGCCACCGCGCGCAACCGCGAGCAGCTCGCCAGCGATGGCGGCAGGCTGCTGGCGCGCGTGCCGCTCGGCCGCACCGGCACGCCCGCGGACCTCGTCGGCGCGGCGCTGCTGCTCTGCACCGATGCCGGCGCCTACATCCATGGCGCCGACATCCTCGTCGATGGCGGCCGCGCGATCTCCTGAGGCGGGACAGGGCGGGGGGCCGCGCGATGCCGTCATTCCTGCGCCGCCTGCAGGTGGCGCCCTGGGCCGTCGCGGCCGCGGGCTTCGCGATGATGTTCGCCTCGGGCGCGATCTGGGGCTCGTTCACGCTCTTCCTCGTCGCGCTCGAGGCCGACACGGGCTGGTCCAAGACGACGATCGCGCTGGGCTTCACGGTCTTCACCTTCTTCGGCGCCTGCACCGCGCCGGTGACCGGATGGCTCACCGATCGCCATGGCGCGCAGGCGACGCTCTCGGGGCTGGCGATCGTCTTCGCGCTCGGCCTCGGCCTGGCGGCGCTGGCCGATTCGCCGCTCGCCTTCTACGCCAGCTTCGGGATGCTCGGCGGCTTCGGCGCGCAATGCTGCGGCAGCTACACGCTGTTCACCGTCGCGGGGAACTG
This sequence comes from Alphaproteobacteria bacterium, assembly GCA_016869915.1. Classification (GTDB taxonomy): domain Bacteria; phylum Pseudomonadota; class Alphaproteobacteria; order CACIAM-22H2; family CACIAM-22H2; genus CAIOSQ01. The sequence continues at coordinate 581 of VGDA01000045.1, read as the reverse complement.
GTTCCGGCGGCCTGCCACCGCGATGGCGATCATGGATTCCGGTTCCGGGATCGGCACGCTCGTTTCGCTGCCGGTGCTGCAGCTCATCATCGAGGCGCATTCCTGGCGCGTCGCCTATCTCGCGCTCGCCATCCTCGCCATCGTGGTCGTCCTGCCGCTCGCCGCGGTCTTCATGCGCCTCCATCCGCCGGGGCGCGAGCCGCCGCCGCCGGTCGAAGGCGTCGTCGCGCATCGCTCGCCGCTCGCCGCGGTCGGGGCGATCTCGGCCAGCCCGGTGCTGCTCTGGCTCGGCATCGTCCACCTGCTCGCGCCGATGACCTTCCATGCCATCGGCTCCCACCAGGTCGCCTATTTCCAGGACGCGGGCATGCGCCAGGACGTCGCCGTCCTCCTCGTCGCGACGACCGGCTTCACCTTCTTCGCCGGGCGCCTCGCCTTCGGCGCGCTGATCGACGCGCGCGGCATCGCCACGGCCGGGACGATCAAGGCCGTGGCGGCGATCGCGACGCTGGGGCTGATGCTGGCGCTGCCGCTGCTCGCAAGCGCCGCGCCCGCCTACGCCTATCCCGTCCTCTTCGCCA
>VGDA01000044.1 GCA_016869915.1 Alphaproteobacteria bacterium | reverse complement strand
GACGATCCACGTCTTCTACTACGTGTTCCTCCTGCGGGCCTACGCGCTCGGCGACCTCAGCTTCGTCTACCCGATCGCGCGCGGCCTCGCGCCGCTGCTGGTCGCGCTGCTCGCCGGCCGCCTCGCCAGCGAGACGCTGACGGGGACGGAGAAGCTCGGCCTCTTCCTCGTCTCCGCCGGGATCGTCGGCCTTGCCTTCGCGCGCGGGCTGCCGGCGCGCGGCGAGGCGCGCGCGCTCGGCTTCGCCGTCCTCACGGGCATCACGATCGCCGCCTATTCAGTCGTCGACGGGATCGGCGCGCGTCTCTCCGGGGATCCGCTCGGCTACATCGCTTGGCTCAACCTGCTCGAGGGCCCGTGGGTGTTCGTGTTCGCGGCGCTGCGCCGAGGCCGCGCGACGCTTCCCTACCTGCGCGCCTACTGGTGGCGCGGCGCCGCGGGCGGCACGATTGCCACGATCGGCTACGGCATCGCGATCTGGGCGCTCAGCCAGGGCGCGATGGCGCACGTGACGGCCTTGCGCGAGACGTCGTCTCTGTTCGGCGCGCTGATCGGCGTCTACGTGCTGAAGGAGACCTTCGGCGCGCGCCGGGTCGCGGCGGCCGCGGTGATGGTCGCGGGCCTGCTGCTGATGAACCTGCGCCTCGGCTGACGGCTCAGCCCGACGCCGACTCTCCCGGCGGGTTCCCGCGCGGCGCGAAATGGGCGAGGCCGCCGATGTCGCGCGCATGGCGCAGCGCCCAGCGCACGGTCGGGAAGGCCGTCTCCTCCCACGGGATCTCGTCCCAGCCGAAGAGCGCGACCTCGAGGCTCTCGGGACCCGCGGAGAAGCCCGGCGCCGCGAGCGTCGCGCGCCAGATCAGCTGCACCTGGCCGATGCGCGGGATGTCGTAGACCGCGAGCAGCGCGTCGATAGCGATGTCCGCGCGCGCTTCCTCCCAGGCCTCGCGGCGCGCACCCTCGATCGCCGTCTCGCCGAGTTCCATGTAGCCAGCCGGCAGCGTCCACAGGCCGCGCGAGGGCTCGATCGCGCGGCGGCACATCAGCACCTTGCCGTCGACATGCACGACCGAGCCGACGACGATCTTCGGGTTCTCGTACTGCACGAAGCCGCAATCGCCGCAGACCAGCCGCTCGCGCGTGTCGCCCTCGGGGATGGTCCGCAGGGACGGGCCGGGCCTGGATTGGTTCATGGGGGCAATCTGCAGGCCGCGGCGCGGCGCTCGCAAGCCCCTGCCTCGCGCGGCGCGCTCAGACGAGGATGTTGAGGACGCTGCCGCGCGGGCGCATCGGTTCCTGCGCGTGCGCGGGCCTCTGGCTCGAGAGCGGGGATTGCGGCGCGGCGACGCCGGATGCGGGCTGGGCCGCGACGGCGGCCGGGGCCGCGGACGGCGCGGGCTTCGCGGCGGCGGGCGGCCGCTGGATCTCGGCCAGTCGGTCGGCGAAGGCGGCCTGCCTTGCCTCGGTCGCGCGCGAGATCGCCTGGAGGAAGGCGGCGTTTGGTCGGATTTGCATGGTAATTACGAATAAGACGCCGCGTCTTAACGAAATCTGAAGCGCGGATTCGTCGAAGTTAATGCTATTGATGGATTGCTAACCGACAGCGCGCAGATTCCGTCGCCAAGCATGTCCGCCACGCCCGAAGCCCTGCTCAACCTGCTCGAGATGGCCCGCGACCGCTCGTCGACGTCGCGCGCGCGCATCATGGAGACGATCGGCGAGTTCGTCGTCGACGGCGCGCGCGCGCCCAGCCAGCGCGAGCTCGGCCTCGCCACCGACATCCTGCGCCAGTTGCTGCGCGAGGCGGAGATGTCCGTGCGGCGCAAGCTCGCCGAGCGCCTGGCCACGGAACCGGCGGCGCCCGCCGCGCTCCTCGTCCAGCTCGCGAACGACGCCGCGGAGGTCGCGCGGCCGGTCCTGCTCGAGAGCTTCGTGCTGCGCGACGCGGACCTGCTCGAGATCATCGAGCACCAAACACTGCAGCACCGCCTCGCGATCTCAATGCGCCGGCAGGTCTCGGAGGAAGTGTCGGCCTCGCTGGTCGAGGCGGGCGAGACGGAGGTCGCGCGCGCGCTCCTCGACAATCCCGGCGCGCGCTTCAGCCACGCCAGCTTCGAGAAGCTGGTGGAGAAGTCGCGCCAGGAGCGGCAGCTGCAGGAACCGCTGATCCATCGCGTCGACCTCGACCCCGCGCTCGCGACGCGCATGTACGCGTGGGTCTCGGAGGCGCTGCGCCGCTACATCGTGCGCCACTTCGACGTCGACCCGGAACTTCTGGACGCGGCGGTGCGCGACTCGCTCGAATCCGCGGCCGCCGAGCAGCGCCGCGAGCAGAGCGCGCCGAGCAGCCTGACGCCGGCGCTCGACGAGGCCTATGCCGAGGACCCGGGCGTGCTCATCAACCTCCTGCGCGCCGGCGAGGTCGGCCTGTTCGAGGCGATGTTCGCGCGCATCACCGGGCTCCAGCCGCGCCTCGCGCGGCGCGCGGTCTACGAGCCGGGCGGGCGGGCGCTCGCGGTCGCGTGCCGCGCCAGCGGCATCGACAAGCCGATCTTCGCGGCGATCTTCCTGCTCGCGCGGCGCGCGCGCCCCGGCGACAAGACGGTGGACCCGCGCGAGCTGCCGAGCGTGCTCGCGTTCTTCGACTCGCTCGAGCCGGCGACGGCGAAGCGGACCCTCGACCACCTCAAGGTGGCGGCCGACCGGCGCTTCGCGAACTGAGCGCCGGCATCAGGCCTCCAGCGCCGCGATGCCGGGAAGCGTCTTGCCCTCGAGCCATTCCAGGAACGCGCCGCCCGCCGTCGACACGTAGGTGAGCGCGTGTTCGACGCCGGCATGCGCGAGCGCGGCGACGGTATCGCCGCCGCCGGCGATCGCATCGAGCTGCCCGCCCGCGACGAGGCGCGCGACCTCCTTCGCGATGGCCGACGTGCCGGCATCGAAGGGCGCATGCTCGAAGGCGCCCACGGGGCCGTTCCAGACGAGGGTGCGACAACCCGCCAGCGCCGCGGCGACCGCTGCGACCGAGCGCGGCCCGATGTCGAGGACCATGCGGTCGGCGGGGATCGCGCCGACCTCGACCGTGGCGGCCGACGCGCCATCGGCGAGGCCGGGCGCGACGACCACGTCGACCGGGAGGAGGATCCGCTTGCCTGCATCGTGCGCGGCGCGCGCGATGTCGCGGGCCGTCGGCGCCATGTCGCGCTCGCAGAGCGACCGCCCGACATCGACGCCTCCTGCGAAGAGGAACGTGTTGGCCATGCCGCCGCCGATCACCAGGAGGTCGACCCGGGCCAGGAGGTTGCCGAGCAGGTCGAGCTTGGACGACACCTTCGATCCGCCGACGATCGCGGCGAGCGGCCGGCTCGGATGCTCGAGCGCCCGGCCGAGCGCCTCGAGCTCGGCCTGCATCAGCCGGCCGGCGGCGCTCGGCAGCAGGCGCGCGAGGGCCGCGGTCGATGCATGCGCGCGGTGGGCGGCGGAGAATGCGTCGTTGACGTAGGCGTCGCCGAGGCTCGCGAGCTCGGCCGCGAAGCCCGGGTCGTTGGCTTCCTCGCCGGCGTGGAAGCGCAGGTTCTCGAGCAGCCCAACCTGTCCTGCAGCCAGCCCGTCGACCATCGCCCTCGCCCGCGGCCCGATGCAGTCGTCGGCGAAGGCGACCGGGACGCCGCCCAGCGCGGACGCGAGCGCGCCCGCCAGGGGACGAAGCGACATGTCCTCGCGCCGGCGACCGTCAGGCCGTCCGAAATGCGACATGACGACGACCCTCGCCCCGGCAGCCGCCAGCTCGCGGATCGTGGGCGCGAGCCGCTCTATCCGGGTAGCGTCCGCGACCCTGCCTTCCTTCATCGGGACGTTCAGGTCGGCGCGCAGGAGGACGCGGCGACCGGCGACCACGAGGTCGCCGAGGGAGCGATGGCGCATGTTCCGGCCTTCCGGGGAGTAGGGGTAATCCGCGTGCGTGGCGGATCTCGCCGAAAAGTGAATTGTCGCGGGGCAAGGGCAGGTGTTAGCTTGGTCAAATTACTGCTGAGCGTCTCACGGCTTCAAGACTGCGGGCGCGGCACTATCCAGGACCAGAGCACGACAGGGAGTTGCGTCGCATGCAAGACACCGGTGATGGCGCGCCGATCCGCGCAACCGTGAAGTGGTTCAATACCGCGAAGGGTTTCGGTTTCGTGACCCCCGCGGATGGATCGCCCGAGGCGTTCCTCCACCTGTCGGCGCTGCGCCAGGCAGGCTTCGACTCCATCGGCGAAGGCGCAGGCCTGACCGTCGAGCTCAGCCAGAGCCCGAAGGGGCGGCAGGTGGCTCGCGTGGTCGAGGTCGATGCCGGCACGGCGACGCCCGCGCGTGGCGATGGCGGCGGCTTCGGCGACCGCGGCGGCTTCCGCGATCGTGGCGACCGCGGCGACCGCGGTGGTTTCGGCGACCGCGGCGGCTTCGGCGGTGGCCCGCGCGGCCCCCGCTTCGGCGGCGGCGGCGGCGGCTTCGGTGGCGGCGACCGCGGCGGCTTCGGCGGTGGCGAGCGCAGCGGCGGCGGTGGTGGCGGTGGCTACCAGGCTCCGAGCCCCGCGGACATCGCCCGCGCCGAGCAGATGGACGGCGTCGTGAAGTGGTTCAGCGCCATAAAGGGCTACGGCTTCATCCAGCCGAACTCTGGCGGCAAGGACGTGTTCCTGCACATCACCGTGCTGCGCAACGCCGGCATCCAGGCCCTCAACCCCGGCCAGGCCGTGCGCATGAAGGTGCTCACCGCGCGCAAGGGTCCCGAGGCTGTCACGATCGAACTCGGCTGACGCCTCGACGAAGCGCAAGGCTTCGAGACACGGACGGCGGGCTCCACGGAGCCCGCCGTTCTGCTTTTGGGGCACCGGCGAGGAGCGCTCACGGCTTCGTGGGACGCGCCCCGAAATCCTCGATGAAGCCCGTGTGGGTCACCGTGGCGGCGCGGGGCTGCAGCAGGTGGAGCTGGAAGCCGGGCGGTTCGGGGATCCAGCGCGCACGCATCCCGGGCTCGAGGTCGAGCGCGAAATGATGCGCGGTCGACGGGCACGTGGTGCAGGCCACGCCCAGCGGCTGCGCCCCCATCGCGCGATGCACGTGGCCCGCGACGACGCGCTGCACGCCGCCATGCCGGGCGGCGATCGCCAGCATCTCCGCCGCGCCTTCCATCGGCAGCCCGTCGAGATGGGCGATCCCCGTCGCGAAGGGCGGGTGGTGCACCATCACGAGGGACGGCCTGCCGGCCCGCGCGGCGAGCACGCGATCGAGCCAGGCGAGCCTGCGCGCGCAGAGCAGGCCGGCCGTGCGGCCGGGATCGAGTGAATCGAGCCCGACCAGGAGGACCTCGCCGTGTTCCTCGGCGAAGAGGCAGAACTCCGGCTCCTCGCGGTCCCATGGCTGCTCCGGGAAGGCCGCGCGCAGCGGCGCGCGCGCGTCATGGTTCCCGGGCACGAGCCTGTAGGGCAGGCGCAGGCCGTCGAGGCAGGTGCGCAGCCGCGCGTATTCGCCCGCGCTGCCCTCGTCGACGAGGTCGCCCGTGATCGCGACGACGTCCGGGCGCGGCGCGAGCGTGTTGAGCCTGTCGATAGCGCGCAGCAGGAAGGCGCGCGTGTCGAGCGCGCCATAGGCGAGCCTGTCCTCGCGCATGACATGCAGGTCGCTGATCTGCGCGACGATCATGGCTTCATTCTCCCACCAGCGTCTCGATCCTGTGCCCGCCGCCCGGCTCGCGCACGAGGCGCTGGGCGAGCCAGGGCATGGCCGCCGCGAGCGTATCCATCATCGTCCACGGCGGGTTGACGACCACGAGCCCGCAGCCCGCGAGGCGCGGCGCCTCGTCGTCCTCGCGGGCCGGCGCGCGCACGAGCAGCTCGACCACCGCGACGCGGCGCATGCCGGAGGCGACGATGTCCGCGAGCATCGCGTCGACCGGCGCGCGGGTCTTCACCGGGTACCAGCCGAGCAGCACGCCCGTCGCGAAGCGGCGATGGGCGTGGCGCAGGCCGCGCGCAAGCCGCGCATGCTCGTCGCGCGCCTCGAAGGGCGGGTCGACGAGCACCAGCCCGCGGCGCTCCGCCGGCGGAAGGTCGGACTTGAGCGCCGTCCACCCGTCGGCCTGGCGCAGCTCGATCCTGCGGTCGCCCGCGGTCGCGCGGCGCAGCTCGCGCAGCGCGTCGGGATGCATCTCGCAGAAGAGCATGCGGTCCTGCGGGCGCGTCATGCGACGCATGATCCAGGGACTGCCCGGATAGCGCAGCACCGGCCCGCCCGGCTCGTTCAGCCCGCGCACCACGCCGAGATAGGGGCGCAGCGCGGTCGGCGGCAGCGCGTCGTCGACGACGCGCAGGATGCCGTCGCGCGCCTCGCCGGTGCGCGCAGCCTCCTCTCCCACGAGGTCGTAGCGCGCGCCGCCGGCATGGCTGTCGAGGCAGAAGAAGGGCGCCGCCTTGGCGGCGAGCCGGTCGAGCGCGAGGGCCAGCGTCGCGTGCTTGAGCACGTCGGCGAAGTTCCCGGCGTGGAAGCCATGGCGGTAGTTCATCGCGCGCGACTGATCCCACGCGGGGCGCCGCTGGATCAAGCGCCCGCGCGCGTGCCGGTTGATCGCGCGAGGGCGATCTGGGACGATCCGCGCGGCAGGTGGAACGCGCGGCGACCGGGGGGTCTTGGGCATGTGGCGGGTTGGAGTCGATTCGGGCGGGACGTTCACGGACATCTGCCTGGTGGACCAGGCGACGGGCGAGGTCAGGGTCTGGAAGGTCTCGAGCACGCCCGACGATCCATCGCGCGCGATCGCCGGCGGCGTGGTGGAGGGCCTCGACAAGGCGGCCGGCGCGACCGGCCGCGACGTCAGCTATTTCGGCCATGGCACGACCGTGGCGACCAACGCCCTGATCCAGCATCGCGGCGTCAGGACCGGCCTCGTGACCACCGACGGCTTCCGCGACCTGCTCGAGATCGGCCGCCAGCGCAGGCCGCATCTCTACGACCTGCAATGCGACAAGCCGCAGCTGCTGGTCACGCGCGACATGCGCATCGAGGTCGGCGAGCGCCTGCGCAACGACGGCAGCGTCGAGCGCGCGCTCGACGCGGACGAGGTGCGCGCCGCCATCCGCAGGCTGGGGGAGGCCGGCGCGCGCGCGATCGCGGTGTGCTTCCTCTACAGCTACGTCGACCCGCGCCACGAGGCGATGGTCCGAGCGATCGCCGCCGAGGAATACCCGGAGGCCTTCGTCACCTGCTCGAGCGAGGTCGCGCCCGAGTTCCGCGAGTTCGAGCGGCTTTCGACGACGGTCGTGAACGCCTATCTCGGCCCCGTGATGGCCCGCTACATCGGCCATCTGGGCCCGCGCCTCGACGAGGCCGGCGTCGACGCGCCGCGGCACATCACGGCGTCCAACGGCGGCGTCATGTCCTTCGAGATGGCGCGCACCCAGCCGGTGCGCACCGTGCTCTCGGGCCCCGCCACCGGCGTGGTCGGCGGCCTGCGCACGGGGATCCTCGCGGGCTACCCGAACCTCATCACCTTCGACATGGGCGGCACGTCGACCGACGTCGCGCTGATCGAGGACGGCAAGGCGAAGCTCGCCGGAGAGATGGACGTCCATGGCTACCCGCTGAAGACGCCCATGCTCGACATCCACACGGTCGGCGCGGGCGGCGGGTCGATCGCGCATATCGACGCCGGCGGCCTGCTCAAGGTCGGCCCGCGCTCGGCCGGCGCGCATCCCGGCCCCGTCTGCTACGGCCTCGGCAACGAGGAGCCGACGGTCACCGACGCGAACGTCACGCTGCAGACGCTCAACCCGACGCATCTCCTCGGCGGGCGCATGAAGATCGACCAGGCGAAGGCCAGGGCCGCGATCGCGCGCCTCGCCGCGCGCCTCGGCCTCGACCCGATGGCGACCGCGCAGGGCATCCTCTCGGTCGTCACGGCGAACATGGCGAAGGCGATCCGCGTGATCTCGGTGCAGCGCGGCCACGACCCGCGCGACTACACGCTCGTCGCCTTCGGCGGCGCCGGCCCGCTCCATGCCTCGCGCCTCGCGCGCGAGCTCGACATGAAGCGCATCCTGGTGCCGCGCAACCCCGGCATCCTCTGCGCGCTCGGCCTGCTGCTAACGGACCTGCAGACCAACTACGCGCAGACCAGCATCGTGGCGGTCGAGGCGTTGACGCTCGGCCGCATGCGCGCCACCTTCGCGGCGCTGCGCCAGCGCGCCGACGAATGGTTCGCGCGCGAGGGGATCGCTCCAGAGGGCCGGCGCGTCAACGCGACGGTGGACATGCGCTACGCCGGGCAGAACTACGAGCTGCCGGTCGCCTTCCCCGCCGAAGCGGGCGACGACGAGCTGCTGGCCGCGCTGCGCGGCGGGTTCGAGCGCGCACATCGCCAGATGTACGGCTACATCGCGGAGGAGGAGCCCATGCAGGCCGTCACCTTCCGCCTCGAGGCGATCGGCGCCGTGCCGAAGGCGGAGATCAAGGCAAGGCCGCCGGCCGGCGGCGCGGCCGGCGACGCGATCGTCGGCAGGCGCGACGTCTGGCTGGCCGAGGCCGGCGGCTTCGTCGCCTGCCCCGTCTACGACCGCGAGCGCCTCGGGCCCGGGCACCGCTTCGCCGGCCCCGCGATCGTCGAGCAGATGGACGCGACCACCGTCCTGCTGCCCGGCCAGAGCGCCTGCGTCGATCCCTACCTCAACATCATCGTCGAGGGCTGACGCGATGAACGCTTCTCCCGCTCCCGCCAGGAAGGCCGGCGGCGCGCCGGTCGACCCGATCACCGTCGAGGTCATCGGCAACGCCCTGTCCTCGATCGTCGAGGAGATGGGCGAGACGCTCGTGCGCGCCGCATACTCCACCAACATCAAGGAACGGCGCGATTCCTCGACCTGCCTGTTCGACGCGCGCGGCCGCACGCTGTGCCAGGCGATGCACATCCCGATGCATCTCGGCTCGCTGATCGGCGTGGTCGAGCACATCAGCAGGCGCCACGACCTGTCCGACCTGCGCGAGGGCGACGTCTTCGTCGGCAACGACGCCTATACCGGCGGCGGCACGCACCTGCCGGACATCGTGCTCGCCGAACCGATCTTCTTCGAGGGCGAGCTCGTCGGCTGGGCGACCAACCTCGCCCACCACGCGGACTTCGTCGACCGCGGCCACGACCACATCTTCCAGGAGGGCCTGCGCATCCCGCCGGTGCGGCTCTACCGCGGGGGCAGGCTGCAGCAGGACGTGATGGACCTCATCCTGCTGAACATGCAGGTCCCGCGCGAACGCCTGAACGACTTCCGCGCGCAGATGGCGGCGAACCGCCAGGGCATCCAGCGCTTCCAGTCGCTGTGCCGGCGCTACGGCAAGGACCTCCTGCTCTCGGCCTGCGACGCGCTGCTCGACTACGCGGAGCGCCTCACGCGCGCGGGCATCGCGACGATCCCGTCGGGCACCTACAGCTTCGAGGACACGTTCGACGGCGACGAGATCGAGGGTTCCCTCACGTTCCGGTGCCGCGTCGAGGTCAGGGGCGACGAGATGCACCTCGACTTCGACGCGCCGCCGCAGGTGCGCGCCGGGATCAACCTCGTCTGGACGGGCCTGCTTGCCACGGTCTACTACGCGGTGAAGACGCTGATCGGCGCCGACGTGCCGCCAAACGAGGGCATGTTCCGGCCGATCCACGTCACGGCGACGAAGGGCTCGATCCTCAACTGCGTCGAGCCCGCTGCCGTCAACGCGCGCCTCGACGCCTGCCAGCGGGTGGTCGACCTGATCCACGGCGCGCTCGCGCCCGCGATCCCCGATCGCATCACCGCCGCGCATAACGGCGCGTGCATCTCCTCGACCTTCAGCGGCGTCAACCCGCGCACGGGCGAGTACTACGTGTACCTCGAGACGATCGGCGGCGGCTTCGGCGCCCGCGCCACCAAGGACGGGCTCGACGGCGTGCACGTGCACCTCACCAACACGTCGAACCTGCCGGTCGAGGCGCTCGAGGGCGAGTACCCGCTGGTCGTCGAGCGCTACGAGCTCGTCGACGATTCCGGCGGCGCGGGCAGGCATCGCGGCGGCACCGGGCTGCGCCGGCAGATCCGCGCCGAGGGGCACACCTGCCGCACCTTCATCCACGGCTCGCGACGACTCTCCTCGCCCTGGGGCCTGTTCGGCGGCGGCGCCGGCGGCCGCTGCCGCTTCGCCTACTCGCAGGACGCCGACCCGCCGCAGAAGGGCTACACCTTCCTCAGGCACGGCCAGTCCGTGACGATCGTGACGCCCGGTGCCGGCGGCTACGGGGACCCGCGCGAGCGCGACCGCGCCCTGCTCTCCCGCGACATCGCGGACGGCAAGGTCTCAGAGGCCGAGGCGCGCAGGCTCTACGGCCACGAGGGCTGACGACATCCGCGACGACCCACCCCAAGACAGGAGAAGGACGATGACGAAGGACACGAGGAACTCCGCCGCGCTCTCCCGGCGCGGCTTCATGGGCGCGGGGGCCGCGGCCGCCTTCGCCGCGACGTCGATCGCCGAGCGCGCCTCCGCGCAGGGCCGCGACAGGCTGGTCTTCGCGCTGTCCTCCTACCCGCCCTCGCTGCGCCCCTGGGCGAATACCGGGACCGCGGCCGGCACCGCGAAGTGCCAGTTCCTGCGCGGCCTGCTGAGCTACGGGCCGAAGGGCGAGATCCGTGGCGAGCTCGCGGAATCGTGGAGCAGCGACTCGCCGACCACCTGGACGGTGCGCCTGCGCGAGGGCGCGCGCTTCCACGACGGCGAGGCGCTGACGCCCGACGCCGTGCGGCGCAGCTTCGAGCTGATGCAGGACGAGAAGTCCACGGCCTCGCTGCGCGGCGCCCTCGGCGCGCTGATCGACCGCATCGAGGCGCCGGACGCGCGCAGCGTGCGATTCCAGCTGAAGAAGCCTTCCGCGACCTTCGTCTACATGCTGGCGAGCTGGCACGCGCCGATGATCTCGCCCAGGTCGAACGAGGCGAACCCGGTCGGCGCCGGCCCCTACCGCATCGCCGACGTCGAGCGCGGCACGCGCATCGACTTCGACGCCTTCGACGGCTACTGGAACAGGGGCCTGCCCCGGACGAAGAAGCTGCGCATGGCGGCCTACGCGGACGAGAACCTGCGCGTGGCCGCGCTCGACGCCGGCGACGTCGACATCATCGAGTACGTGCCCTGGCAGAGCTACGACTCGATCGAGCGGAACGCCAAGCTGGCGATGGACGTCGTCGACGGCCCGTTCATGTACCTCAACTTCAACTGCGTGCAGGGCCCGTTCACCAACGCCAAGCTGCGCCAGGCCGTCGCCTACGCGATCCGCCGCGAGGACGTCGTCAAGGCGGCGTTCTTCGGCCGCGGCAGCGCGATGAACGGCCTGCCCTTCCCCAAGGGCTCGGAGTTCCGCGACGAGGCGACGGCCAACCACTGGCGCACCGACCTCGACCTCGCGCGCAAGTTCCTCGCCGAGGGCGGGCAGCCCAACGGCTTCTCGTGCAAGCTGCTCTCCACCGCGCAGTACGGCATGCACAAGGACACCGCCGAGGTCGTCCAGCAGAGCCTCGCCGCGATCGGCATCAGGGTCGAGCTCGTCCTGCCCGACTGGGCGACCCGCGTCGCGGTCGGCAACCGCGGCCAGTATGACTTCGGCGTGATGGGATCGGCGGGCGACTTCAACGACCCCGATTCGATGGCGCAGTTCCTCGACGGCAGCCAGACGCCGAACTACACGCGCTCGCATGGCTACAACAACCCGAAGGTCAACGAGCTCTTCGAGCAGGGCCGCGCGGAGCTCGACGTCGCCAGGCGCAAGGCGATCTACCGCGAGATGGAGAAGCTGGCGCTCGAGGACGCGGCGCTGGTCGGCGTGGCCTGGCGCTCGCAGGCCTACGCGATGCGCAAGCCGCTCACGGGCTTCGCCAACCTCCCGGGCTTCCTCAGCTTCTACTCGGGGCTGACGCTCGAGAACGTCACGATGGGCTGACGCGCGGAACCGGGGCCGCCGCATGCCGGCGGCCCCGACCCGGCCCGACTGACCGCCATGGCCTATGTCCTGCGTCGCGTCGCCATCTCGATCGGGCTGATCTGGACGGTCGCGACGCTCATCTTCCTCGTCCTGCGCATGATCCCCGGCGACCCGGCGGAGCTGCTGCTGTCCAGCGGCGGCGTCGCGCCGGATCCCGCGCAGGTGCTCGAGCTTCGCGAGCGCCTCGGCCTCGAGGCGCCGCTCCTCCAGCAATACGCGACCTTCATGGGGCAGCTCCTGCGGCTCGACCTCGGGACCTCGCTCACCGACGACTACCCGGTGATGGACGAGATCGCGAAGCGCCTGCCCCGCACGATCGAGCTGATCCTCGCCGCGACGATCCTCGCGGTCGCCGTCGGCATGCCGCTCGGCGTCGTCGCGGCGCTGCGCCGCGGCTCCGGCATGGACAGGACGCTGTCGGCCGCCGCCAGCTTCAACCAGTCGCTGCCCGTCTTCGTCACCGGCACGCTGCTGATCCTCGTCTTCGCGCAGCACCTGCGCTGGGTACCCGCCGGCGGCTACGTCGCCTTCGCGCAGGACCCCGCGCGGCACCTGACGAACCTGCTGATGCCCGCCGTCACGATCGCGATCGGCCTGTCGACGGTCGTCTTCCGCATGACGCGGGCGAGCGTGCTCGAGACCCTCGACCGCGACTGGGTGCGCACCGCGCGCGCCAAGGGCCTCGCGCCGCGCCACGTCGTGCGCCGCCACGTCCTGCGCAACTCGCTCGGCCCGGTCGTGACCGTGATCGGCCTTCAGATGGGCACGCTGCTCGGCGGCACGGTGCTGGTCGAGTACGTCTTCAACTGGCCGGGCCTGTCGGGATACCTCGTGCGCGCCGTCGAGCAGCGCAACTACCCCGAGGTCCAGGGCATCGTGCTGGTGATCTGCGCGCTCTTTGTCTTCCTCAACCTCGTGGTCGACCTGCTCTACGCGGTGCTCGACCCGCGCGTGCGGCACGGATGAGCCGATGATCCGCCCCCGCGCGAGCGACAGGCGCCTACGGCGCCTCGCCTGGCCGCTCGCCGCGGTCGGGACGATCCTGCTGCTGGCGCTGTTCTCGCCGCTGCTCGCGCCCTACGACCCCGCGGCGCAGAACGTCGCCGCGCGCCTCGCCGCACCGTCCCTCGCCAACCCGCTGGGGCAGGACGAGTTCGGCCGCGACGTGCTCTCGCGGCTGCTGGTCGGCGCGCGCGCGAGCCTGCGCGTCGCGCTCGTCTCCGCGATGATCGCCGGCGTCATCGGCATCGCGATCGGCCTCGTGGGCGGGTATTTCGGCGGGATGGTCGAGCTCTTCACCATCCGCCTCACCGACATCATCCTCTCCTTCCCGCCCATCCTCCTCGCGCTGCTCGTCGTCACCCTCCTCGGTCCGGGCGTCGGCACGCTGACCTTCGTTCTATCGGTCCTCTACGTGCCGGCCTTCGCGCGCGTGACCTATGGCGAGGTCCTGTCGGCGCGCGCGCTCGACTACGTCGAGGCGGCGCGCGCGGCTGGCGCAGGGGCGGTGCGCATCATGCTGCGCACCATCCTGCCGAACATCCTCGGCCCGATCCTCGTTCAGTTCTCGCTGGTCGTCGCGGCGGCGATCCTGATCGAGTCGGGCCTCAGCTTCCTCGGCCTCGGCGTCGTGCCGCCCGAGCCGTCCTGGGGCCTGATGATCCGCGGCGCGCGCGGCACGATGCAGCACAACGCATGGCTGCTGCTCTGGCCCTGCATCGCGCTCGTCGTCACCATCCTCGCGATCAACCGGCTCTGCGACGCGCTGCGCGACGTCTTTGACCCGCG
>VGDA01000043.1 GCA_016869915.1 Alphaproteobacteria bacterium | reverse complement strand
CGTCCGACGTGCCTCCGGTGGTGCTCAGCGCGGGCCTGCGGCCCGTCACCTCCTGCACCGCCTCGACGAGGATGGCGCTCAGCCGGCCCTCGGGCGTCAGGAACGACTCGCCGGAGACCTCGACCGCGAGCGCGTAGCGCCCGCCGGCGGCGTCGAGCGTCCGGCGGATCCAGGCATCGAGCGTGCGCGAGGAATGCATGTCGTTGAAGCGGATGTTGAAGCGCGCGCGCGCGCGCGCCGGGATCACGTTCGTCGCCGGGTTGCCGACGTCGATCGTCGTGACCTGCAGGCTCGAGGGCTGGAACGCCGCGTTGCCGGCGTCGATGGGTTCCGCGGTCAGCGCCGACAGCATCCGCAGCAGCGCATGGATCGGGTTGTCGGCGAGATGCGGGTAGCCGACATGGCCCTGCACCCCCGTCACCTCGATGGTGACGTTCATGCTGCCGCGGCGGCCGATCTTGGCCATGTCGCCGAGCACGCTCTCGCTGGTGGGCTCGCCGACGATGCAGGCGTCGAAGCCCTCGCCGCGGCCCGCGAGCAGGTCGAGCATCTTGCGCGTTCCGTTGATCGAGGGGCCTTCCTCGTCGCCGGTGACCAGCAGGCTGATCGAGCCGCCGAAGCCCGCGCCGCGCGCGGCGAGGAAGCGCTGCGCCGCCGCGACGAAGGCCGCGATCGCGCCCTTCATGTCGGCGGCGCCGCGGCCGTAGAGCGTGCCGTTATGGACCTCGCCCGCGAAGGGCGCGATCGACCAGCCGTTGAGGTCGCCGACCGGCACGACGTCGCTGTGGCCCGCGAAGCAGAAATGCGGGCCGCCGGTGCCGATGCGGGCGTAGAGGTTGTCGACGTCGGGCGTGCCGGGCTCGGAGAACGGCATGCGCTCGCAGCGAAAGCCGAGCGGGCCGAGCGCGGCCTCGAGCACGCCCAGCACGCCCTCGTCCCTGGGGGTCACCGAGGGGCGGCGGATCAGGGCCTGCGCGAGGCCGACGGGATCGACCCCCGCCATCGCCGCCCCCGCGGTCATCCGCGCAGGAGCTCGTTGATCGAGGTCTTGGAGCGCGTCTTCTCGTCGACGCGCTTCACGATCACCGCGCAATAGGTGCTGGGGCCGGGCGTGCCGTCCGCCATCGGCTTGCCGGGCAGGGCGCCCGGGACGACGACCGAGTAGGCGGGCACGCGGCCCATGAAGACCTCGCCTGTATGCCGGTCGACGATCTTCGTCGACGCGCCGATGAAGACGCCCATGGACAGCACGGAGCCCGTCTCGACGATCACGCCCTCGGCGACCTCGCTGCGCGCGCCGACGAAGCAGTTGTCCTCGATGCGCACGGGATCCGCCTGCAGGGGCTCGAGCACGCCGCCGATGCCGGCGCCGCCGGAGATGTGGCAGTTCTTCCCGATCTGGGCGCAGGAGCCGACCGTGGCCCAGGTGTCGATCATGGTGCCGCTGTCGACATAGGCGCCGACATTGACGAAGGACGGCATCAGCACGACGCCCGGCGCGATGAAGGCGGAGCGGCGCACGACGCAGCTCGGCACGGCGCGGAAGCCGGCGGCGCGGAAGGCGTTGTCGCCCCAGCCCTCGAACTTGGATGGCACCTTGTCGTACCAGCTCGAGCCGCCGGGGCCGCCCGGCATGGGCGCGGAGTCGTTGAGGCGGAAGGACAGCAGCACCGCCTTCTTGAGCCACTGGTTGACCGTCCAGCCGCTGGCGCCCTTCTCGGCCACGCGCGCCTTGCCCGCGTCAAGGGCGGCAAGGGCGGCGTCCACCGCCTCGCGCACCGGCCCGGTCGTCCCGGGATTGATCGTGTCGCGCTTTTCCCAAGCATTCTCGATGGTTGCCTGAAGCGTGGCGAGTTCCATGGCGGTTTCCGTCCGGTTGGATGAGGCGCGCGAAGATGGTCGGGAACGCGCCCCCAGTCAACGAGGCCGCCCGGTCGACGCCCAGGCTTTCGTTCACGGGGAATTAACCTGATTCCAGCAGGCTTGGGTCGCATTCATTCCAATCGACAGCCTGGTCGCCAGCACCCTCCCGCCATGCCACCCACGATGCCCGCGAAGCGCCGCCGCCAAACGCTTCCCTCGCGCGCCCTCCAGGCGATGGCGCAACCGCGATTCACGGAACTGTGCCGGCGCTATCCCGGTCCTGCCGCCTTCGTCGACGCGGCGGGCCAGGTGCTCGACATGAACGACGCCGCGCCGCCGCTGCTCGACGCGGTCGATGCGCGGCCCGGCGGGCTCAAGGGCCTCGCGACCGCGGTCGGCGGCTTCTCGCTCTTCGATTCCCTCGATGCGTCCTCGCCCACGCCGAGGCGCCTCGACGTCGCCTTCGTCCCGCTCGCCGATGGCGTGCTGCTGCTCGGCCGCGACCGCTCGCTGACCGACAACCTCAACGAGGCGCTCGCCGAGTCCCGCTCGCGCTACAAGGACCTCGTCGACATCTCCAGCGACTTCGCGTGGGAGGTCGACGCCGCCGGCGTGTTCTCCTTCGTCTCCGCGCGCGGCGCGATCGGGTTCGAGGCGCGCGAGCTGATCGGGTCCCCGGCGCGCGACGTGCTGCGCCCGGCGGGCGAGGAGTTCGGCGCCGCCGAGGCATCGCCCTTCCTCGCCCTCGAGCACATAGACGACGTGCAGTTCTGGACCAGCAGGCGCGATGGCGAGCCGGCCCTGCTTTCCGTCTCGGCGATGCCACTCTTCTCGCCGTCCGGCGCATGGCGCGGCGCGCGCGGCGTCGCGCGCGACGTCACGGCCGCGAACGAGCGCGAGACCGAGCTCGCCGAGAGCGAGACGCGCGACCGCATCCTCGCGCATGTCCTGCGCGCGCTCGTCGATGCCGAGGACGCCGATGGCGGCATCGCCGCCGCGCTGCGCTCCTGCGTGCGCGCCTATGGCGCGGCGGGCGGCCAGGTCTGGCGGCGCGAGTCCGGTGGCTTCGTGCTCGCCGCGACGCTGGGCGCCGAGCCGGCGGAGGTGCCGGACCTCAAGGCGCTCGAGGCCGGTTCGCCGCCCGACGCGCCGATCGGCGAGGGGCGGCGCCTGCTGCGCGCCACCGCCTTCCGCCACCGCATCAACGGCGCCCTCATGCTCTCGCGCGGCGAGCACGACCCGGCCTGGCCGGTCGGCGACGTCGCGCTCTTCGACCGCATCGCCACCCAGTTCGGCCTCGCGCTCGCGCAGATCTCGCTGCAGGAGGAACTCGAGCGCCAGGCGCGCACCGACCCCCTGACGGGGCTGCTCAACCGCCGCGCCTTCCTCGGCGACATGGCGATCCGCCTCGCGGCGGCACGCCGCTCCGCGCGCCCTGCGGCGCTGGTCTATGTCGACGTCGACAACTTCAAGGCCGTGAACGACCTGCACGGCCACGCGGCGGGCGACGGCGCCCTGCGGCGCATCGCCGACCGCCTGCGCCGCGGCGCGCGGGCGAGCGACCTCGTCGCGCGCGTCGGCGGCGACGAGTTCGCGCTGTGGCTCGACGAGGCCGACCCGGATGGCGCCGAGCGCAGGGGCCGTGAACTGCTCGCGATACGCGACGAGATCGCCGACATGTCGGCCTCGGCGCTCCTTCCGCTCGGCATCTCCGTCGGCATCGTCGCGGTCGACCCGCGCGCCGAGGACGGCATCGACCGACTGATCGAGCGCGCCGACGCGGCGATGTACGAGGCCAAGCGCGGCGGCAAGGGACGCCTCGCGATCGCGCCCGCGAGGATCGCTCCATGAGCGTCGAGCGGGACAAGGCGCTCGCGCGGACGGGCAGCGTCGAGCAGCGCCGCGGCCTCGCGCGCCGGAAGGACCTGACGCCCGAACTGCTCTACTTCCTCGCCGGCGACGCCAACGCCGAGGTCCGCCAGGAGGTCGCGGGCAACGACGCCACGCCGTGGCAGGCCGACGCCATACTCGTCCTCGACCAGGACGTCGATGTCCGCTCGGGCCTCGGCCCCAAGCTCGCCAGGCTCCTGCCCGGCCTCTCGGACGCCGCGCGCGCCTCGGTGCGCGATCGCGTCCTCAAGATGGTCGAGCAGCTGGCGCGCGACGAGGCGGAGAAGGTCCGCGCCGTGCTCTCGGAGGCGATCAAGCGCCTCGACTGCGTCCCCGCCGACATCGTCAAGATCCTCGCCACCGACATGGCGCTGCTGGTCGCCGAGCCGGTGCTGCGCTTCTCGCCGATGCTCGGCGAGGCGGACCTGCTGGAGATCATCGCCGGCCGCCACGCGCGCGGCGCGCTCGGCGCCATCGCCTCGCGCGACCCGGTGACGGCCGCGGTGGCCGACGCGATCGCCTACTCGAACGACACCGCCGCCGTCGCGACGCTGCTCGCCAACCCGCTGGCGCAGGTCCGCGAGGAGACGCTCGACGCGCTCGTGGAGCGCGCGCCCGGCCAGGTGGAGTGGCACCCGCCGCTGGTCGACAGGCCGGTGATGCCGCAGCGCCTGCTGAGCCGGCTCGCCGCCTTCGTCGCGGAGGCGCTGGTCGCGCGGCTGCAGCAGCGCAAGGACCTCGACCCGAAGACGCGCGTCGCGATCGCGAACGCCCTCGGCGCGCACAAGGCCGAGGGTGAGGAGCCTGCCAGGGAGGCCGAGGCGGAGCCCGAGGAGAAGATCGAGCTCGTCGAGGACAAGGTCCGCCGCCTGCGCGCGGAAGGAAGTCTCGACGAGGACGCCGTCTTCGAGGCGCTCGACAAGGGCGACCGCCCCTTCGTGCGCGCCGCCGTCGCCGCGCTCGCGCGCACGGAGCCCGAGATCTTCGACCGCGTCATCAGCGGGCGCAGCGCCAAGGGCATGGTGGCGCTGGCCTGGCGCGCGCGGCTAGGTCCGCGCCTCGCCTACCAGCTGCAGCTGCGCATGGGCGGCCTGTCGCCGCGTCAGGCGCTCGCGCCGCGCAACGGCGAGTGGCCCCTCACGCCCGACGAGATGGTCTGGCACCTGGAGTTCTTCGGGATCACCGACGCCCAGCTGCGCCCCGTCAGCCAGGGGCGCGACCGATAAGGGTGCCGATCCCGCCATCGGTGAAGAGCTCGAGCAGGATCGCGTGCGACAGGCGCCCGTCGAGGATGACCGCGCCCTCCACGCCCTGCGCGACCGCCGAGAGGCAGGTCTCCACCTTCGGGATCATCCCGCCGGAGATCGTGCCATCGGCGATCATCTCCTGCACGCGCTGCGGCGACAGGTGCTGGAGCAGGTTCTTCTCGCCGTCGAGCACGCCCGACACGTCGGTCATCATCAGCAGCCGCGTCGCGCGCATCGCGCCGGCGATGGCGCCCGCCGCCGTGTCCGCGTTGATGTTGTAGGTCTCGCCGTCCGGGCCGAACCCGACGGGCGCGATCACCGGGATGATGCCCGAATTCGCCAGCGTCTCGAGCAGGTGCGCGTTGACCATGTCCGGCTCGCCGACGAAGCCGAGGTCGACATGCTCGTCCCTGCCGGTCGCGGGGTCGCGGCGCACGCGCATCGCCTTGCGCGCGCGGATCAGGTGGCCGTCGCGGCCGGAGAGCCCGATCGCGAGGCCGCCCGCGCGCGTGATCGCGGCGGCAAGCTGCTTGTTGATGGAGCCCGCGAGGACCATCTCGACGACCTCGACGGCCTTGGCGTCGGTGACGCGCAGCCCGTCGACGAAGCTCGACTTGATGGCGAGGCGATCGAGCATCTGCGCGATCTGCGGCCCGCCGCCATGCACGACGATCGGGTTGATCCCGACCTGGCGCAGCAGCACGACGTCGCGCGCGAACTCGGCCGCGACCGCGGCGTCGCCCATCGCGTGGCCGCCATACTTCACGACCACGGTGCGGCCGGCGTAGCGGCGCATGAAGGGCAGGGCCTCGGCGAGCACGCGGCTCTTGGCTATGGCCTCGGGGGCCACGCCGGACGCGGGTTTCCTTGCGTTCTCAGTCATGCGGGACGACCCCCTGGATCGCGGATTGTCTAGCCGAAGGTGGCGAGGCCCGCCAGCGCCGCGCGCAGCTCGGCGATGCCCGCGCCGGTCTGCGCGCTCGTGGCATGGACATGCGGGTGGCCGGCGGGATGCCTGGCCGCCTCGGCCGCGACCTCGGCGACGCGCCGGCGCAGCTCGGCGGGCGGCAGCTGGTCGCATTTCGTCAGCACGACCTGCCAGCTGAGCGCGGCCTCGTCGAGCAGCGCGAAGAGCTCGCGGTCGAGCGGCTTGGGCCCGTGCCGCGCGTCGACCAGGACCAGCACGCGCGCCAGCGCCGAGCGGCCGCGCAGGTATTGCCGGATCAGCGCCGACCACTGCTTGAGCAGCGAGCGCGAGACGCGCGCGAAGCCGTAGCCCGGCATGTCGACGAGCACGAGCCGGTGGCCGGCCGCGTCGGGGCCGAGCGCGAAGAAGTTGAGCTGCTGCGTGCGTCCCGGTTCCTTCGACGTCCGCGCGAGCGCGGCGTGGCCGGCGAGCGCGTTGAGCAGGCTCGACTTGCCCACGTTGGAGCGGCCCGCGAAGGCGATCTCCGGCGCACGGCGCGCCGGCAGGTCGTCCGCGCGCTGCGCGGCGTGGAAGAACGCGCAGTGCGACGCGAAGAGGAGGCGCCCCGCCTCGAGCGCCTCGGGGCTCAGCCCTTCTCCGCCGCCGTCTGCCTCATGATCACCCATTGCTGCGCCACCGAGAGGATGTTGTTCCAGGCCCAGTAGATCACGAGGCCGGCTGGAAAGGAGGCGAGCATGAAGGTGAACAGCACCGGCATGAACATGAAGATCTTCGCCTGGATGGGGTCCGGCGGGGCCGGGTTCAGCTTCTGCTGCAGGAACATCGTCAGGCCCATGATCAGCGGCCAGGCGCCCATCGTGGCGCCGAGCAGCCAGACCTCGGGCGCGCCCCAGGGCAGCAGCCCGAAGAGGTTGAAGACCGAGGTCGGGTCGCTCGCCGAGAGGTCCACGATCCAGCCGTAGAAGGGCGCGTGGCGCATCTCGATGGTGACGAACAGCACCTTGTAGAGCGCGAAGAAGACGGGGATCTGGATGATGACGGGCAGGCAGCCCGCGAGCGGGTTGGCGCCCGACTTGCGGTAGAGCTCCATCATCGCCTGCGACATCTTCTGCTGGTCGGCGCCGTGCAGCGCCTTGAGCTTCTCGATCTCCGGCTGCAGGAGCTTCATCTTGCTCATCGCGCGGTACGACTTGTTCGCGAGCGGGAAGAACACCGCCTTGACGCAGAGCGTCAGCAGCAGGATGGCGAGGCCGAAATTGCCGAGCAGGCGGAAGAAGAAGTCGAGCACGTAGAAGATCGGCTTGGTCAGCCAGTAGAACCAGCCGAAGTCCACGGCGCGGTCGAAGCGCGCTATGCCGAACCTGTCCTCGTAGTCGTCGAGCAGGCGCACTTCCTTGGCCCCGGCGAAGAGGCGGTTGGTCGTCGAGGCGGAGGCGCCGGGGGCGACCTCGATCGTGCCGGTGATGTAGTCCGCCTGGTAGGCGTCTCGGCCCTGCTGCGTGCTGTGCACGAAGCGCGCCTGCTTCTGCGCCTTCTGGTCCGGGACCAGCGCCACGAGCCAGTACTTGTCGGTGATGCCGAGCCAGCCGCCGGTGGACGCGGCCTCGATCCGGCCCTTCTTCTTCACGTCGTCGTAGCTCGGCTCGTTGAGCACGCCGTTGAACACGCCGATCGGCCCCTCGTGGAGGATGTAGAAGCCAAGAGTCTTGGGCGTGCCGACGCGCTGCACCCGGCCATAGGGCTGGAGTTGCACGGGCTCGCGACCCTCGTTCACGACGCTGTCGACGACCTCGAACATGAAGTCGCCGTCGATCGAGATGCGGCGCTGGAAGCGCAGGCCGGCGCCGTTGCTCCAGGCCAGCGTGACGGGGTTGCCCGGCGTGAGCGTGTCGCGGTCGGCGGTCCACTGCGTCTGGCCGCCGGGCAGGGCGAGGCCTGCATTCGCCGAGACCCAGCCGAACTCCGCGAGGTAGGGATCGGGTGAGCCCTGCGGCGAGAGCAGCGTGATCAGCGGGCTCGTCGGGTCCGCGGCTTCGTGGTAGCGCGCGAGGCGGATGTCGTCGAGCTGGCCGCCGAGGAGGCGGATCGAGCCGCGCACGGCCGGCGTCTCGATGCGCACACGCGGCGATTGCGCGACGACCGCGGCGCGGTCGGCGGGCGCGGCGACCGCGCCGGCGGCGAGCGGGGCGGCGGCGGTGCCGGGCTGCGCGGCGGGCGCGCCTGCGGGCGGCGGCGCGCCGGTGGCCGGCGCGGCCTGCTGCCCGCTGGCCTGCTGGCGCGCGGCGCGCTCCTTCTCGAGGCGCGGGCCCTCGATCCAGAGCTGCCAGCCGAGCACGATGGCGACCGAGATGACGATCGCGAGGATGAGGTTCTTCTGGTTTTCGTCTTTGAACATGGCTGTCGTCAGAACCTGATGTCGTTGCCGGGGCGGGCACCGAGGCCGCGCGCGGGCGGCACGGGATCCCAGCCGCCGGGATTCCAGGGATGGCAGCGGGCGAGGCGGCGCGCGGCCAGCGCGACGCCCGCCCACGGCCCGTGGGCGGAGATGGCTTCCAGCGCGTAGGCCGAGCAGCTCGGCGCGAAGCGGCAGCACGGCCCGAGCAGGGGCGACAGGGTCCAGCGATAGGCATGGACGAGGCCGCGCAGCGCGGCGCCGAGCAACCTGTTCATCGCCGCGGCCGCGCCGGTTCGAGCGCGCGGTCGATGCCCTGGCCGACATCGCGCAGCAATTGCTCCCAGGGACGGTCGAGCGTGCCGGCGCGGGCGACGAAGACGTAGTCCACGCCGGGGCGGGCGCGCCCGGGTCCGAGCAGCGCCGCGGCGGCCTTGAGGCGCCGGCGCGCGCGGTTGCGGACCACCGCGCCGCCAAGCTTGCGGGTCGCAGTGAAGCCGAAGCGGGCCGGTGCATCGGGGGCGGCGCCGGCATCCGCGGGGCGCGCCTGCACGACGACGCCGGGCGTCACGCATTTGCGCGAGGCGGCGGCCACGGCGAGGAATTCCGGCCGCCTGGTGAGGCGGAGTATGCGAAGCCCGTCCATGAGCGCCACCGGGCGCCTAGCGCGGGCGGGGAGCAGCGGCCCTGCGGGCCGGCTCAGGCGGAGAGCCGCTTGCGGCCCTTCGCGCGGCGACGGGCGAGCACGCGGCGGCCGCCGACGGTCTCCATGCGGGCGCGGAAGCCATGGCGGCGCTTGCGGACCAGCTTGCTGGGTTGAAACGTGCGCTTGGACAAGGGACTGGCTCCGGTCTTGGCCCACGCGAGGCGAGGGTGCTTTCGAGGACCGCGGCTTATATCGGCCCCCCGGCAGGCAAGTCAAATGAAGCGGCGCCCGCAGGGCGCAGCGGCGGGTGCTTGGCCGCGGAGGCGGCGCCTTGCTAGCATCTCCGTTCTCGCAGCCTGGCCCCGCGCCTCGCGCGGCGGCCGGCGCCCGAACCCTTCCTCGAAGCGGATGCCATGATGCGCCTCGTCCCCAGACCCGCCGCGGGCCTCGTCCGGCTGGCGGCCATCCTCCTGCTGGCCCTCGCGCCCGCCCTGCCGGCCCTCGCCCAGGCGCCGGCCCCCCAGCCCGAGGGCGCGGGTGGCGGCGGGGCGAAGCGCCTGGCGACCGCCAGCCGCCACATGGCCGCGGCCGCCAACCCGCTGGCGTCGGCCGCCGGGAGGGAGATCCTGCGCCAGGGCGGCAGCGCGATCGACGCGGCGATCGCCATCCAGATGGTCCTGAACCTCGTGGAGCCGCAGTCCTCCGGCATCGGCGGCGGGGCCTTCCTCGTCCACTACGACGCGACCACTCGCAAGGTGACGACCTATGACGGCCGGGAGACGGCGCCGGCGGGGATCGACCCGCGCTGGTTCCTCGGCGTCGACGGCAAGCCGCTGCCCTTCCCCGCCGCCTCGGTCGGCGGGCACGCGGTCGGCGTCCCGGGCCTGCTGCGCATGCTCGAGATCGCGCATCGCGACCATGGGCGCCTGCCCTGGGCGCGCAACTTCGAGCCCGCGATCGCCATGGCGCGGGACGGCTTCGCGGTCAGCCCGCGCCTGCACGCGCTGGTCGCGGCCACGCCGCAACTGCGCGAGTTCGAGGCGACGCGCCGCCATTTCCACGACGCGGAGGGCAGGCCGCTGGCCGAGGGCGCGCTGCTCGCCAACCCGGCGCTCGCGGAGACGCTGCGCATCGTCGCCAATGGCGGCGCCGATGCCTTCCACTCCGGCCCCATCGCCCGCGACATCGTCGCGGCCGTCGCCGGCACGGGCGCGCGCGGCGGCCCGATGACGCTCGAGGACCTCGCGGCCTACCGCCCGGTGCGGCGCGAGGCCGTGTGCTCGGCCTATCGTGCGCGGCGCGTCTGCGGCATGGGCCCGCCCTCCTCGGGCGGGATCGCGGTGG
Organism: Alphaproteobacteria bacterium; assembly: GCA_016869915.1. Classification (GTDB taxonomy): domain Bacteria; phylum Pseudomonadota; class Alphaproteobacteria; order CACIAM-22H2; family CACIAM-22H2; genus CAIOSQ01. The sequence continues at coordinate 3,604 of VGDA01000043.1, read as the reverse complement.
CGCAGGCGCTGGGCATGCTCGAGCGCTTCGACCTCGCGGCGCTCGCGCCGGGCTCGGCCGAAGCCGTCCACCTCCTGTCCGAGGCGACGCGGCTGGCCTTCGCCGACCGCAACCGCTTCGTGGGCGATCCCGACCACGTGCCCGTGCCCGCCGCCGGCCTGCTCGAGCCGGGCTACCTCGCGGAGCGCGCGCGCGCCATCGACCCGGCGCTGCGCCTGCGGCAGGTCCTGCCCGGAAATCCCCGGCACGCGCGGCTCGAGCTCTTCCCGGTACGGCCCGCCGACACGACCATTGAGATCCCCGCGACCTCGCATCTCAGCGTCGTCGACGCGGCGGGCAACGCGGTGTCCATGACCACGACGATCGAGAACGCCTTCGGCGCGCGCGTCATGGTGCGCGGCTTCCTCCTCAACAACCAGCTGACCGACTTCGCCTTCGACCCGATGGACGGCGACCGGGTGGTCGCCAACGCGGTCGCCGGCGGCAAGCGCCCGCGCTCGTCGATGTCGCCGACGATCGTGCTCGATGCCGACGGCCGGCCGGTGCTGGTGCTGGGCTCGCCGGGCGGCGCGCGCATCATCCCCTACGTGCTGCAGGCGCTGGTCGCGCATCTCGACTGGGGCCTCGACATCCAGGCGGCGATCTCGCTGCCGCGCCACGTCACGCTCGGCGGCGCGATCGAGCTCGAGCGGGGCTCCCCGCTCCTGGCCATCGCCGAGGCGCTGCGCGCGCGCGGCCATGTCGTGGCCGAGAACGACCTCGTCAGCGGCCTGCAGGGGATCGCGATCGGCCGCGGGCCCGGCGGGCTCGTGCTCACCGGCGGCGCCGACCCGCGGCGCGAGGGCGACGCCCATGGCGACTGAGGGCGAGGATCGGCCGATGCCGTCGGACATGGGCGAGGCTGCCCTGCCGGAGCTGCGCATGCTGCCCGGGCGCCACAAGCGCCTGCGCGACGGCCATCCCTGGGCCTTCTCGAACGAGATCGCGATGGACGCCGCGGCGCGCGCGCTGCCGCCGGGCGGTTGCGTGCGCCTCGTCTCCGCCAATGGCGAGTTCCTCGCCGTCGCCGGCTTCAACCCGCGCACGCTGATCGCCGCGCGCGTCCTGTCGCGCGAGGCCAGCCCGCCGCCGATGCGCGCGCTGCTCGGCTGGCGACTGCGCGCCGCGCTCGCCCTGCGCGAGCGGCTGCATCCCGGCGGCTTCTACCGCCTCGTCCATGCCGAGGCGGACGGGCTTCCCGGAATCGTGGTCGACCGCTTCGGGGACGTGCTCTCGGTGCAGCTCAACGCCGCGCTGGCGGAGGCGATGCGCGAGGACCTGCTCGCCGCGCTCGACGAGGTGCTGTCGCCGCGCCGCGTCGTGCTGCGCAACGATTCCCCGTCGCGCGCGCTGGAGGGACTGCAGCTCGCGGTGGAGGAGGCGCGCGGCGCCGGCGGCGACGGCGGGCCGGTGGAGCTGCGCGAGAATGGCGCGCGCTTCCTCGCGGACCTCGGCGAGGGGCAGAAGACGGGCTGGTTCTTCGACCAGCGCGACAACCGCGCGCGGGTCGCCGCGCTCGCCGAGGGCGCGCGCGTGCTCGACGCCTATTGCTATGCCGGCGGCTTCGGCGTGCTCGCGGCCTGCCGCGGCGCGTCGGAGGTCGTGCTGCTCGACCGGTCGGAGCGCGCGCTTTCGCTCGCCACGGCGGCGGCTGCCCTCAACGGCGTCGACGCGCGCTGCCGCGCGCTGCGCGGCGAGGCCTTCGCCGAGCTCGAGCGGCTGGACGCCGCGGGCGAGCGCTTCGACGTCGTCGTCGCCGACCCGCCGGCCTTCGTGAAGTCGCGCAAGGACATCGGTCCCGGCGCGCGCGGCTATCGCAAGCTCGCGCGGCTCTCGGCGGCGCTGGTGGCGCCGGGCGGGTTCCTCTTCGCGGCCTCGTGCTCGCACCATGTCGGGCCCGAGCTCTTCGCCGAGCAGGTGGCGCGCGGCCTCGACGACGCGGGCCGCGGCGGGCGCATCCTCGCCTTGACCGGCGCGGGGGCGGACCATCCGGTCCATCCCCACCTGCCGGAAAGCGCCTATCTCAAGGGCCAGCTCCTGCAGCTCGACTGAGCCCGGGGCGAGCGCGTGCACGAAGGAGAAGAGGGAACATGCCGAGGGACATGGATGGCGGCGAGGGCGGCGGGCGGCCGCAGGGGCGCAACGTGCTGGGCGGGACGCTCGCGACGTGCTCGCGCATGCCGCTCACGGGCTTCTACCGCGATGGATGCTGCAATGTCGGGTCCGACGATGTCGGCGTGCACGCGGTCTGCGCCGAGGTGACGGAGGAGTTCCTCGCCTTCTCGAAGGCGCGCGGCAACGACCTCTCGACGCCCGCGCCAGGCTTCGGCTTCCCCGGCCTCGTCCCCGGCGACCGCTGGTGCCTGTGCCTCGCGCGCTGGATCGAGGCCTGGCAGGCCGGCGTGGCGCCGCGCCTCGTTCTCGCGGCGACGCACGAGATGGTGCTGCGCCACGTGCCGCTCGAGACGCTCAGGGACCACGCCGTCGACGCGTGACGCGCCAGCGTCGGCGCGGCCGCGCCCCCGGGGCTCAGGCCGTGGCCGGCGGCGTGTCGCGGCGATAGCGGATCGTCGAGCCGCGTGCCTTGAACTCGAGGTCGATCCACTCGCCGGCCTGCGTGTAGCCGAGGCGGCTGGTGAGGTCCCCGGTCAACTCGTAGACGCGCATCTCGATCTCGCGGCCGGCGATCGAGGCGCGCTCGGTGCCGGACTGCCGCGCGCTGACGTCGATCAGCGTGCCGGCCTGGGTGTCGAGCAGGCGCGTGCCGCGCGTCATGTCCTCGTGCCAGTAGCTGGTCGGCCTGGTCTCGGGCGGCGCGAGGAACTCGCCGCCGCTGCCCGAGACCGCCAGGCCGCCCGCGGCCTGGCGCACGCGGACCTCGGTGCGCGTGCCGTTGTCGTCGGTGCGCGCGTCGAGCCCGACGAAGCGCCGGCCGTCCCACTCCTCGCGGCTGCGATGCGCGTAGCGATAGAAGGGGATGCCGGCGAAGCGGACCTCGAGGTCGATCTCGATCTCCGCCGCGAGCGTGGCGCCTTGTCGCGCGAAGGCGACGCGATGGCGGCCGATCGGCGCGCCACCGCGCAGCACGGTGAAGAGGATCGGGCCGTCGGTCGCGACGGCGCGCGCGGCCGGGGGAAGGGCCAGCGCGGCGGGGGCCGCGGCGAGCAGGGCTCGGCGCGGCAGGGCGATGCTGCTCATGTCCTCTTCTACGAGGGGACCGGCCCGGCCGATCAGTTCCGCGCCGCAGCACTGCCGCGCAGCAGCGCCGGCACGACCAGGACCAGCGCCAGCGCGCCCAGCATCAGCAGGAGGGCGATCGCCTCGCGCGGGCCCAGCGGCTCGCCGAGAGCCAGCGCGCCGCTCGCCATCGCCGTCGCCGGCACGGCGAGGGTCGAGAGCGAGGCGACATGCGAGGGCAGGATCTTCACCAGCGTGAACCACGAGATGTAGCCGACGATCAGCGCGACGAAGGTCACGTAGCCTGCCGCGAGCCAGGCGGCCGCGCTCGCCTCCGGCCAGCGCACGGTCTCCGCGAGCGGCCAGACCACGAAGACCGGGATCGAGG
>VGDA01000042.1 GCA_016869915.1 Alphaproteobacteria bacterium | reverse complement strand
CAGGGCGACGTTGGTGAGCGGCCCGGTCGGGCAGAGCACGACGTCGTCGCGCGCGCGCAGCGTCTCGACGATGAAGTCTACGGCATGCGCCGGCGCCAGCGGCGCCGCCGGCTCCGGCAGGTCGAGGCCGCGCAGCCCCGTCTCGCCGTGCACGTGGGCCGCGGTCACGAGCGGCCGGACGAGCGGCCTGTCGCAGCCGGCATGGACCGGGATGCCGGGCCGCCCCATGAGGTCCCGGATGCGCCGCGCATTCGCCTGCGTGCGCGCGAGCGGCACGTTCCCGCCCACGGTCGTGATGCCGAGGATGTCCAGCTCCGGGGACGCCATCGCCAGCATGAGCATCACGGCGTCGTCCTGGCCGGGATCGCAGTCGATGAGCACGGGGATGTCTGCCATGGGCGTCGATCATGGCCCTCGGCCGCGGCCTTTCCAAGCCTTCCGCGCCCCTCCGCTTTCCGGCTACAAACATCGACTGGAAACCAGCGAGGGCGAGCGATGGAACCGAGGGCAGTCCGCACGGCGGAGGACGCGCGCAAGATCGTGCGCCATCGCAACCTGTCGCACGTGAAGGTGGGCGTCCACGACGTCGACGGGATCCTGCGGGGCAAGTACCTGCACCGCGACAAATTCTTCTCCGCGCTCGATGGCGGCTTCGGCTTCTGCGACGTCGTCCTCGGCTGGGACTCCAACGACCAACTCTACGACAACGTGACCTACACGGGGTGGCACACGGCCTACCCGGACGCCGCGGTGCGCATCGTGCCCGAAAGCTGCCGCGACATGCCGACGGAGGCGGGCGGCCTGTTCTTCCTCTGCGAGTTCGCGCCGCCCGCGGAGGCGATCTGCCCGCGCGGCACGCTGCGCCGCGTGCTCGACCGCGCCGGCAAGGCCGGATACGACGTCAAGGCCGGCTTCGAGTACGAGTTCTTCGTCTTCGAGGAATCCCCGCACACCGTGCGCGAGAAGCACTACCGCAACCTCAAGCCGATCACGCCCGGCTACTTCGGCTACTCGGTGCTGCGCAACTCGGTGATGGCGGACTGGTACCGCGACCTCCTCGCCTTCGGGGAGGACATGGACCTCGGCCTCGAGGGGCTGCACACGGAGACCGGCGCAGGCGTGCTCGAGGCGGCGCTGCGCGTCGACGACGGCCTGCCGGCCGCGGACAAGGCGGCGCTGTTCAAGACCTTCACGAAGGTGATGGCGCAGCAGCGCGGCTGGATCGCCAGCTTCATGGCCAAGTGGTCGAAGGACTGGCCAGGCTGCGGCGGCCATGTCCACATGTCGCTCTGGGACCGCAGGAAGGGCAGCTCCGCCTTCCACGACGCCAAGGACGCGCACTCCATGTCGAAGGCGATGCGCCACTTCGTCGGCGGCCAACAGGCGCTGATGCCCGAGCTGCTCGCGCTGGTCGCCCCGACGGTCAATTCCTACCGCCGCCTGATCCCCGGATACTGGGCTCCGACCCAGGCGGCGTGGGGCGTGGAGAACCGCACGACGGCGCTGCGCATCATCCCCGGCTCGCCGAAGTCGACGCGCGTCGAGTACCGCGTCGCCGCGGCCGACGGGAACCCCTACCTCGCGCTCGCCGCGGCCATCGGCTCCGGCCTCTGGGGCATCGAGAACGGGATCGAGCCCGGCGATCCCGTGAAGGGCAACGCCTACGAGATCAAGCGGCCGGCGAAGCACCAGCTGCCGCGCACCCTGACCGAGGCGGCCGAGCGCCTGCACCGCTCGAAGGCCGCGCGCGCGCTCTTCGGCGACGCCTTCGTCGACCACTACGCCGCCACGCGCGAGTGGGAGGAACGCGAGTTCCGCAAGCACATCAGCGACTGGGAGCTCGAGCGCTACTTCGAGATCATCTGACATGGCCGGCATCCTCCGCTGCATCTCGCCGATCGACGGCAGCGTCGTCGCCGAGCGCCCGCTCGCCACGGCGGCCGACGCCGCGAGCGCGGTCGAGGCCGCGCGCCGCGCGCAGGCGGGCTGGCGCACCGTGCCGCTGGCCCAGCGCATGGCGATCTGCGCCGCCTTCGCGGAGCACATGGTGGCCGACAAGGACAGGCTCGGCCGCGACCTCACGCGGCAGATGGGCCGGCCGATCCGCTACACGCCCGGCGAGATCGCCGGCGGGATGGCTGAGCGCACGCGCCGGATGGTCGAGCTCGCCCCATCAGCGCTCGCCGACGTCGCCGCCTCCGACAAGCCGGGCTTCACGCGCTTCGTGCGCAAGGAGCCGCTGGGCGTGGTCTTCGTCGTCGCGCCCTGGAACTACCCGTACCTCACCGCGGTCAACGCGATCGTGCCTGCGCTGGTCGCCGGCAACGCGGTGATCCTCAAGCACTCGCACCAGACGCCGCTGGTCGCGGAGGCCTTCCGCGACGGCCTGGCCAGGGCGGGCCTGCCCGAAGGCGTCTTCCAGGTCCTCCATCTCGGCCATGCCGGCACCGAGGCGCTGATCGGCCATCCGGGCGTGGACTTCGTCGCCTTCACGGGCTCGGTCCAGGGCGGGCATGCGGTGACGCGCGCCGCCAAGGACCGCTTCATCGGCCTCGGCCTCGAGCTCGGCGGCAAGGACCCGGCCTATGTGCGCGCCGATTGCGACCTCGACCATGCGGTCGAGAACCTGGTCGACGGCGCGTTCTTCAATTCCGGGCAGAGCTGCTGCGGCATCGAGCGCATCTACGTCCACGCCGACGTCCATGACCGCTTCGTCGACGGTTTCGTCGCGCTGACGCGGACCTACAAGCTGGGCGACCCGCTGGATCCGGCGACCACGCTGGGGCCGATGGTCCGCGCCTCCGCCGCCGACTTCGTGCGCGGCCAGGTCGCCGAAGCCGTCGCGGCGGGCGCACGCTCTCTCGTCGACCCGCGGCATTTCCCGGCCGACGCGCCGGGCACGCCGTACCTCGCGCCGCACGTGCTGGTCGGCGTCGACCACTCGATGCGCGTGATGACGGAGGAGAGCTTCGGGCCCGTGATCGGCATCATGAAGGTGTCCTCCGACGAGGAGGCCATCCGCCTGATGAACGACAGCGCCTATGGCCTGACGGCCGCGATCTGGACAGCGGACGAGGACGCCGCGCTGTCGATCGGCGCGCGCGTCGAGACGGGCACCTGGTTCATGAACCGCTGCGACTACCTCGATCCCGAGCTCGCCTGGACGGGTGTCAAGGATTCGGGCCGCGGCTGCACGCTGTCGCGCCTCGGCTACGACTACCTGACGCGACCGAAATCCTTCCACCTGCGTACCACGACCAAGTGAACCCGAAAGCCGCGAGGGCATCGTGACGATCGAACTCAAGGGCAACTGGAACTACCCGACCTCCATCCGCTTCGGCGCCGGGCGCGTCGCAGAGCTGCCGCAGGCCTGCGCGGCGGCTGGAATCTCAAGGCCCCTGGTCGTCACCGATCCCGGCCTCGCGAGACTCGACGTCTTCGCGCGCATCCTCGAAATCCTGCGCAAGGGCGGCCTCGGCGCCGCGGTGTTCAGCGACGTGAAGCCGAACCCGGTCGCGCGCAACGTCGAGGACGGGCTCGCGACGCTGCGCGCGGGCGGCCATGACGGCGTGGTCTGCGTCGGCGGCGGCAGCGCGATCGACTGCGGCAAGGTCATCGCCTTCATGGCGCGGCAGACCCGCCCGATGTGGGACTTCGAGGACATCGGCGACTGGTGGACGCGCGCGAATCCCGCGGGAATCGCGCCGATCGTCGCCGTGCCGACGACCGCAGGCACCGGCTCGGAGACGGGTCGCGCCGGCGTCATCACGAACGAGCAGACGCAGACCAAGAAGGTCATCTTCCACCCGCGGATGATGCCCGCGGTCGTCGTCGCCGATCCCGAGCTCACCGTCGGCCTGCCCGCGAAGCTGACGGCGGGCACCGGCCTCGACGCCTTCATCCACCTGCTCGAGGCCTATTGCGCGCCCTTCCACCACCCCTACGCCGACGGGATCGCTGTCGAGGGCATGCGCCTGGTGAAGGAGAACCTCGCGCGCGCCGTCGCCGATGGCCGCGACATCGAGGCGCGCGCGCACATGCTGGCCGCCTCGCAGATGGGCTCGACCGCCTTCCAGAAGGGGCTCGGCGCGATCCATTCGCTCTCGCATCCCGTCGGCGCGGTGCTCGACACGCATCACGGCCTGACCAACGCGGTCGCGATGCCCTACGTGCTGGTGTTCAACCGCCCCGCGATCGAGGCGAAGATCGTGCGCCTCGCGCGCTACCTCGACCTGCCCAGGGCCAGCTTCGACGGCTTCATGGAATGGTCGCTGGCGCTGCGCCGCGAGGTCGGCATCCCGCACACGCTCGCCGAGATCGGCGTGAAGGCGGAGCATCTCGACCGCTTTGCCGCGATGGCCGCCGAGGACCCGACCGCGGGCGGCAACCCGGTGAAGGCCGGCGTCCCCGAGATGCGCGCCATGTACGAGGCGGCGCTGCACGGCCGGCTCTGACGAAGCGCCGCGCGCGCCCCGCGCCGGCTCAGGCGGGCACGGGCTGGCGCCTGCGGTAGTCGTAGTTGGCGTCGATGCGGTGCATCAGGTACTCGCCGAAGACGACGGGCGCGTGGCGCGGCACCACGCCCGCGTCGACGATGCAGGCGATCGTCGCGTCCATGTTCGGGTCGAAGAAGTACGGGATCGAGTAGCGATCCCGGCCGCTGAGGTTGCGCACGCGATGCGGCGTCGACACGAAGCGGTCGTTCGTCCAGCGCTGCGTGATGTCGCCGACGTTCATCACGAAGCTGCCGGGCATGGGCGTGGCGTCGATCCATTCGCCGGCGCGGGTGCGCACCTGCAGCCCGCCTGCGTCGTCCTGCACCAGCAGCGTGATGAAGCCGTAGTCGGTGTGCGGCTGCGAGCCGAACAGGTCGTCGGGGCTGTCGGGCGGCTGCGGCGGGTAGTGCAGCATGCGCAGGAAGGTCGTGGGCTGGGCGAAGAGCGGCGCCAGCGAGCCCGCGCCGAGGCCGAGCGCCTTCTCGAACACCGGCAGGAAGCGCAGGGATAGCGCGCGCATCGCGTCGTCGTAGGCGACCGTGGCCTCCCGGAAGCCGGGGACGCCGGCCGGCCACTGGTTCGGGCCCGCGAGCGGGACGCGATCCGCGATGCGCGGGTCGCCCGGCGGCACCTCGTGCATCATCATGAAGGATTCGCTCTGGTTCGGCCGCGTCGCCTTCTGGATCGAGGACGTGACGATCTTCGACGAGGCGAAGGGCATGTAGCCGCGATGCCACTCGTTCATGCGGATCGCAAGCTTGCGTTCCACGGGCTGCGCATGGAACGCGCGCGAAGCGGCGAAGGCGCGGTCGACGAGGTCCCGCGGCACGCCGTGGTTCACGACATAGGCGAAGCCGATCTTCTCGAAGGCGTCGCACAGCGTCGCCGCGACGCGCCAGAGGCCGGCCTCGCCGTCCACCAGCGGCGCCATGTCGATGATCGGGAGCGTCGCGGCCACGGCGTCCCTCCTCAGCGCGCGAAGAGCGGCGCCGCGCGCGTCCACACGGACTGCGCCGCCGCGCGCGCCTCGCCGATCAGCTTGTGCTCGTCGATCTGTGTCATCTGGCCCGAAGAGACGAGGTGGCGGCCGTCGATGAACACCTCGGAGACGTCGCCCGAATTGCCGTTGAAGACGAGGTTCGCCGCGAGGTCGTCGGCGCGGAACGGGTGGTACCAAGGCTTGCGCATGTCGACCGCGACGAGGTCGGCCTTCTTCCCGGCCTCGAGGGAGCCGATGCTGTCGTCCATGCCGAGGCAGCGCGCACCGTCGATGGTGGCCATGCGCAGCACGTCGCGCCCGGAGCGGATCCCGACGTCCCCGGAGAGGACGCGCGGGATCAGCGCGGCGAATCGCATCACCTTCCACATGTCGTTCGAGAGCCAGTCCGACCCGAGCGACACGGAGACGCCGGCCTTGTAGATCTTCTCCATCGGCGGGTAGTAGCCGCGCTTGGCGACGAGATAGGCCGTGTGCGACATGCACGTGCCGGTCGCGCGCATCACCTCGATCTCGCCGTCGTCGACGAAGGCGCAATGCGCGCCGATGTAGCCCGGGCCGAGCAGCCCGAGGTCGTGCAGGAAGTGGATCGTGCGCTTGCCGTAGGTGTGCAGCATGAACTCGGCCTCGCCGGGCACGGAGGCCGTGTGGGCGTGCAGGCCCACGCCGTACTTGTCGGCAAGCTCCTTGAGCTGGACCAGCAGGCGCGGCGTGCAGCGGTCCGGGCCGTCCGGCGCGACGCGGCACGTGATGCGGCCATCGGCCTTGCCGTGCCAGTTCTCGAGGAGGTCGATCGCCTCCTCGACGCCCTCGTCCGCCATGCGGCGGTTCCAGTTGCGCTCCATGCGGCCGAAGCCTGCCTCGGAGGAATCCATCTCGCGCACCTCCGCGGCGACGACGCCGCGGAGTCCGGAATCGCGGATGACCTTCGCGGACTCCGGCTGGTGCCACCAGCACTCGTTGATCGTGGTCGTGCCCGTGCGGATCATCTCCACCGCATGGAGCAGGCCCGGAAGGTAGACGTCCTCCTTGCGCACGTAGTGCTCGTGCAGGGGCAGCGCGACCTTGAACGCGCCGCCGTAGCCGGAGACGTCCTCGGTCATCGCCTTCGTGATCGCGCCGGCGACATGGGTGTGCGTGTTAACGAGGCCCGGCAGTATGGCGTGGCCCGGAAGCGACACCACGCGGTCGGCCGCCTCCTTGCGCGCGGCGAGGTCCCGGGCGACGCCGACCGCGGCGATCCGGTCATCCTCGAGCACCACCGCGCCATCGGCGATCGCGAACTCGCTTCCCGCCATCGGGATCACCCAGTCTGCGCTCAGGTACGTCGTCGTCATGCCTAGCCTCGCGGTGGATTGGGGTTGGACGCTACCGGGTCAGTCGCGGAAACGCTCGTCCGAGACGGACCACGGGAAGAAGGCGCGCTCGATCGCGACGACCGCCTGGAACAGCGCGATGCCGACAAGGGCGAGGATCAAGATCGCGCCGAAGGCGAGCGGCGTCTTGAAGAACGCCGTCGAGGACTGGATCAGGTAGCCGAGCCCCTTGTCCGCGGCGACGAACTCGCCCACCACGGCGCCCACTACCGAGAGCGTGATCGCCACCTTCAGCCCGCTGAACAGGAACGGCACCGCGCAGGGCATGCGGACGCGCAGCAGCTCCCGCCAGCGCGAGGCGCGGCAGGAGCGGCATAGCTCGATGTACTCCGCCGGGACCGAGAGCAGCCCCGCGGCGACGGAGATGACGAGCGGGAAGAAGCACACGAGGAAGGTGACGACGATGCGCGGCATCTCGTTGGCGCCGAGCGCGACGACGAGGACCGGCGCGAGCGCGACCTTCGGCACGGACTGCACGAGGACGAGGATCGGGTAGACGGTCGCCGCGACCGCTGGCGAGGACGTGACCAGCACGGCGAGCGGGAGGCTGACCACGACCGCGAGGCCGAAGCCGAGGGCGATGGTCCGGAGCGTAGCGAGCGCATGGTCGGCCACGGTCGCCTTCAGCGCCCAGGTCTGGCTCCAGATCTCTGACGGTGCCGGCAGCAGGTAGTCCGGGATCCGGAAGCCGCGCACGCAGAGCTCCCAGGCGACCAGCAGGGCCGCGATGCTCAGCCAGGGCACCGACGCGCGCGCCAGCCGCGCGAAGCCGGCGCGGCCCGCTGGCCCGGCGTCGTCGGGATCGGGGTCAGCGCGCATCCGCGGCGGCCTTGCGACGGCTGAAGATGGACGCGCGCACCGACGCAGCGACGGACTGGAACTCCGGCAGGGCCTCCTGCGCGAAGGAACGCGGCCGCGGCAGCGCGACGTCGAGGCTGCTCACGACGCGTCCCGGCCGGGACGACATGACGACGACCTTGTCGGCGAGAAGGACCGCCTCCGTGATCGAGTGCGTGACGAAGACGATCGTCTTCCTGCGATCCTGCCAGATGCTGAGCAGCTCGAGCGTCATCTCCTCGCGCGTGAGCGCATCGAGGGCGCCGAAGGGCTCGTCCATGAGGAGGATCGGCGGGTCGTGGATGAGCGCCCGGCAGATCGCCGCGCGCTGCTGCATGCCGCCGGAGAGCTCGCCGGGAAGCCTGGTCTCGAAGCCGCCCAGGCCGACCATCTCGAGCAGCTCCAGCGCGCGCCGCCCGTGCGGCGCCGCCGGGCGCCCCATCAGCTTGAGCGGCATCAGCACGTTGTCGAGGACCGACGCCCACGGGAAGAGCGTCGGCTTCTGGAACACGATGCCGACGTCCTCGCGGGGACCGTCGACGCGGCGGCCATCGACCTCGATGGCCCCGCGCGTCGGCGCAATCAGCCCGGCGACCAGCCGGAGCAGGGTCGACTTCCCGCAGCCCGACGGGCCGACGATGCAGACGAACTGCTCCCGGCCGACCGAGAGGTCGACGCCGTCGAGGGCGGCGACGCGCGCGCCGTCCCTCGACCGGAAGACCTGGCCGATGCCCTCGAGGCGGATCAAGTCGCGCGCGCCCCCGCCCTCGTCACGAGCCGGACTTGGGCGCGAAGCGGCCGTCGACGAAGCCCTTCGGGTCGAGCGCCGGGTCGAGCTGCTGGGTCTTCGCGACCAGGTCGTAGGTCTGGCGCAGGCGCGCGTCGGAGAACTGGCCGAGGCCGCCGCGGTCCGTGACGTCGTTGAAGACGAAGGTCAGGCCGATGCGCAGGGAGCCGAGCGCGTCGTCGACGTCGATCTGCGGATGGTGCTTGTTGTGCAGCCGCGCCGCCGCCTCGGGATTCGCCTTCGCCCAGAGGAACGACTTCTGCAGCGCCGCGAGGAAGCGGCGCACGAGGTCGGGATTGCGCTCGATCATCGCGTCCGAGGCGATGATCGTGGAAGCGTAGGCGTCGAGCCCGAAATTCGCGTAGGGGATGGCGACGATCTCGCGCCCGTTCTTCTGCGCCTGCTTGTTCTGGAAGTACTGGTGCGTCTGGAAGAACGGCGCCGCGTCGAGCTGGCCGTTGATCAGCATCGCGCCCATCGCGCCCGGGTCGGTCGTGACCCAGTTGATCTTCGCGGCGTCGAAGCTGCTCGCGGCGGTGAGGAGCGGCAAGTAGATCTGGTGGCTGTTTCCGGGCGTGGTGCCGACGCGCTTGCCCTCGAGGTCCTTGAAGCTGGCGACGCCAGAGCCCTTGATCACGAACAGCGAGTGCGGCGGCTTGGTGTAGACCGGCATCACCGACTTGACCCTGCTGTCGGCGCTGCGCTGGCGCGCGGTCATCACGGTCGCGATGTCGGCGACGCCGAACTCGACCGTGCCGGCCGCGACCTTGCGGATCGTGTCGCCGGATCCCTGGCCGCGGTTGATCGTGACATCGAGGCGCTGCTCGCGGAAGAAGCCGTTGTCGATCGCGCTGTAGTAGATCGCGTACTCGCCGGTCGGGATCCAGTCGAGCTGGAACGACACCTTGTCCTGCGCCGCGGCGGGCGACGCGTGGAGCAGCCCTGCAGCCATAACCGCGGCTGCGGCAAGGCTGGTCCTGCGGGAAATGCCTGCGATGGTCATGCGACGCCTCCAGTTCGTGGATCGGGGGGAACGGGTCTCCGCGACCGGCGCGATCCCGCCGCCGGGCCGCGCGGTGCGGAACGCGGCGAGGACTCCACCGGGCCAGTTCGAAGGATGGCACAGAGTCGGGGGTGGTCAAACAGCGCAGGCACTTTCACCTGGTGACAGCGCGTTCAAGCCTCCGCGCCGATCGACGACGCCTCGCGCCCGAGCGTGCCGACGGCCGCCGCACGCGCCGCGGGCCCGAGCTGCGCCGTCAGGCACGCGACGGCGAGCGCGCCGAGCAGCGTGCCGGAGCGGCCGAACACGGGCACCGCGATGCCCGAGACGCCGAGCACGACGTCGTCGGACGCCAGCGCGAATCCCCGTCGCCTTATGCGCGCCAGCTCCCTCCGGATGGCGGCCGGGTCGGTCTCGCTGCGCGGGGTGAAGGGCTCCAGGGTCCCGCCGAGGATGGCATCGACGTCCTTCGCGGGCAGGTGCGCGAGGATCGCCTTGGGGGTCGCGCCGCAATGCATCGGCATGCGCCCGCCCAGCGTCCACCAGCGCACGAGCACGACGGCGCTGCCCTCCGACCGGGCGAGGCAGAGCGCCTCCCGGCCACGCCGCACGCCGAAGAATGCCGTGTTGCCGGTCTCGGCGGCGACGCGGTCGACGGCCGCCTGCGCGCGCGCGCGGAGGTCCCCGCCCTCCGTGACCGAACCCGCGAGCTCCAGCAGGCCGAGGTCGAGCCGGTAGAGCTTCGAGCGCGCGTCGCGCACCGCGAGCCCCTCGTCGCAGAGCGAGGCGAGGATGCGCCGCGCCGTGCCGAGGTCGAGGCCCGCCGCCTCCGCGATGTCGGACAGGCTGCGGCTGGGCCGCTGCGTGGAAAAGCTGCGCAGGATGCGCACGACGCGCGCGACGGCCCTCATGCCGGCTCCGGCGACACGCGCACCAGCTGCTTGCCCAGGTTGGCGCCGGAGAGCAAGCGCAGGAACGCGGCCGGCATCGCCTCGATTCCCTCGCTGACGTCCTCGCGGTAGCGCAGCCTGCCTTCGCGCAGCAAGGCCGAGAGGCGCGCCAGCCCCTCTTCCGCGCGATGCGCGACGTCCGTGTAGAGGAAGCCCTGCCAGCGCGCGCGCTTCACCAGCATGTGGCGGTGGTGGCGAAGGCCGGTATCGGGCTGGCCGGGACGGTTGTAGGTGTCGATCGTCCCGCATTGCACGATGCGCGCGCGCAGGTTGATGCGCTCCATCACGGCGTCGAAGATCGGGCCGGCCGTGTTGTCGAAATAGACGTCGATGCCTTCGGGCGTGGCCGCGGCGAGCGCGCCGCGCAGGTCGCCCGCCTTGTAGTCGACGCCCACGGCGTAGCCGATCTCCCGGCACCAGGCGAGCTTCTCCGCCCCGCCCGCCACCGCGACGGCGCGACATCCCATGATGCTGGCGAGCTGGCCCACGACCTGCCCGACCGCCCCCGCGGCCGACGACACGACCACGGTGTCGCCCGGTCGCGGCGCCCCCGTCTCGAGGAAGGCGAAATACGCCGTCAGCCCCGGCATGCCGAGGATGCCGAGCGCATGGCGCATCGGCCCGAGCGCGGGATCGACCTTGCGCGTGGCGCGCGGATCGAGCGTCGCGAAATCCTGCCAGCCCCAGCCCATGCTCTCGACGACGTCGCCCGGCGCGAAGGCGGGATGGCGCGACTTCACGACGACGCCGACGCCACCTCCCTGCATCACCTCGCCCGGCTCCACGGGCCTCGCGTAGCTGGGTCCCGCGGAGATGCGCCCCCGCATGTAGGGATCGACCGAGAGCCAGCACGCGCGCGCCACGACCTGGCCCTCGCCCGGATCGGGCACTGGCCCCTCGACGAGTTGCCAGTTTCCTGGCTCCGGCATCGCGGCGGGCCTCGAGACGAGGCGCCATTGGCGGTTCACGTCATGCATGCGTCCCTCAACCGAGTTCGCCCGGGAAATGGCAGGCCGCGAACTGCCCGGGCCGGTGCTCGACAAGCGGCGGCGGCTGCTCGGCGCAGACGGGCTTCGCCAGCGGGCAGCGCGTGCGGAAGCGGCAGCCGCTGGGCGGGTCGATCGCGCTCGGCGGCTCGCCGCCGAGGACCATCCGCTTGCGCGCGCGCTCCGCGGCGACATCCGGGATCGGGACCGCGGAGAGCAGCGCGACGCTGTAGGGATGCAGCGGGCGCTCGAAGAGGTCGGCCGCGGTCGCGACCTCCATGACCTTGCCGAGGTAGAGCACGACGATGCGGTCCGAGACGTGCCGGACCACGGCGAGGTCGTGCGCGATGAAGAGATAGGTGAGGCCGAGGCGCTCCTGCAGGTCGACGAGCAGGTTGATCACCTGCGCCTGGATGTTGACGTCGAGCGACGAGATGGGCTCGTCCGCCACCACCAGCGCCGGATCCACCGCGAGCGCGCGCGCGGTGCCGATGCGCTGGCGCTGGCCGCCGGAGAATTCGTGCGGATAGCGCTCGGCGGCGCGCGCCGGCAGGCCGACGAGGTCGAGCAGCTCGACGACGCGCCCGCGCGCCGCGGCGCGGCCCGCCGCGATGCCGTGGAACAGCATCGGCTCCGCCAGCATGTCGCCCACGGTCATGCGCGGGTTCAGCGACGCGTAGGGGTCCTGGAAGACCATCTGCATGCGCCGGCGCAGCGGGCGGATCGCCGCGGCGTCCGCGTGCGTGATGTCGACGCCGTCGAAGAGGATCCTGCCCGCTGTCGGCTCATGGATGCGCGTGACCAGGCGCGCGATCGTCGACTTGCCGCAGCCCGACTCGCCGACGAGGCCGACGGTCTCGCCGCGCCGGACGACGAGGTCGACGCCGTTCACGGCATGGACCTTGCGCGGCGTCGACAGGAAGCCGCCGCCCCTCAGCGGGAAATGCTTCGCGAGGCCGGAGAGCTCAAGGATCGGCCCCGGGCGCGCCGCCTCGGCCACGGCCCCGTCGCGCGCGGCGACGGGCGCCATGCGCGCAGGCACGTCGGCCAGCCTCGCGCCATGGGCGCCGCGCGCGGGCAGGACGCCCCCGTCCTGGGTCACCCAGCATCGCGCCCTGCGCCCGGGCGCCACCTCGGCGAGGTCCGGCTTCTCGGCGCAGCGCGCCTCGCGGAAGGGACAGCGCGCGGCGAAGCGGCAGCCCGCGGGCATCGCGAGCGGATCTGGCGGCTGGCCCTCGATGGCGAGCAGCCTGCGGTCGCCATCGGCCTTCCTGTCGACGCGCGGCACGGCGTTGAGCAGCGCCCAGGTATAGGGATGGCGCGGGTCAGAGAGCAGGTCCTCGGCCAGCCCCTCCTCCACCACCTCGCCGCCGTACATGACGATGACCCGGCGGCAGACATTCGCGATCACGCCGAGGTCGTGGCTGATGAGGAGCACGGCCGTGCCGAACTCGGCGTTGAGGTCCCGCAGCAGGTCGAGGATCTGCGCCTGGATCGTGACGTCGAGCGCAGTGGTCGGCTCGTCGGCGATCAGCAGGCTCGGGCCGTTGGAGAAGCCCATCGCCAGCATCACGCGCTGGCGCATGCCGCCCGAGAACTCGTGCGGGTAGGAATCGAGCGCGCGCTCCGGCGCGCTGACGCCCATGCGCCGCAGCAGGTCGATCGCGCGCGCGCGCGCCGCGCCCTTGCCGTAGCGGCCATGGACGGTCATGCCCTCGACCAGCTGCCCGGCGATGCGGCGCACGGGGTTCAGCGACGTCATCGGGTCCTGGAAGACCATCGCGATGTCGTTGCCGCGCAGCGCGCGCAGCCCCTCGCGGTCGAGATGCATGACGTCGCGGCCGCGGAACGCGATCGTGCCGCCCGCGATGCGCGCCCCCTCGTCGAGGAGCCGCATGATGGAGCGCGCGGTGACGCTCTTGCCGGAGCCGGACTCGCCGACGATGCCGACGGTCTCGCCCTCGGCGATGGAGAAGCTGACCCCGTCGACGGCGCGCACCGTGCCGGCATCGGTCGCGAACTCGGTGCGCAGGTCGCGCACCTCGAGCAGCGGCTGCGCGCCGCTCATCGCCGCCTCGACTTCGGGTCGAGCCAGTCGCGGATGCCGTCGCCGAGGAAGTTGAAGCCGATCACGACGGTCAGGATGGCGACGCCCGGGAAGGTCGCGACCCACCACTGCTCGACCAGCTCGCGCCCCTCCGAGACCATCGCGCCCCATTCCGGCGTCGGCGGGATGACGCCAAGGCCGAGGAAGTTGAGGCCCGCGAAGGTCAGGATCGCGGTCCCGACGTCGAGCGTCAGCAGCACGACGAGCGGGCCCACCGCGTTGGGGACGATGTGCCGGAACAGTATGCGCGAGGGCCCGAAGCCGAGGACATGCGCGGCCTCGACGTATTCCTGGTTGCGCTGCACGAGCACGAGCGAGCGCGCGAGCCGCGCGAACTTCGGCCACCAGACGACCAGCATCGCGAGGATCGTGTTGGTGACGCCGATCCCCAGCGCC
>VGDA01000041.1 GCA_016869915.1 Alphaproteobacteria bacterium | reverse complement strand
ACGGACGGCAAGTCGAAGATGCACTTCGTGAACGGCCTGCGCGACGCCGGCTGCGAGGTCAGGCACTGCTTCGTCGTCTTCCACTACGGCATCTTCCCGGAGAGCACGAAGGTGCTCGCCGACAACGGCGTCAGGCTCCACGCGCTCTGCACGTGGTGGGACGTGCTGGCCACGGCCGAGGCCGATGGCAGCGTCGACAAGGCCGCGCTTGTCGAGGTGCGCCGCTTCCTCGAGGCGCCGGCGGCCTGGTCCGTCGCGCATGGTGGCAAGGGCGGCGAGGCGGCTTCGGGCTGAGCGCGGCCAGGACGGAAAGGAGCGGCCGATGACGCAGGCGACGCGACAGGACGAGGCGACGCTGCGCGAGAAGGCCGCCCGCCATCTCGTGCGCTACGGGCCGCCCTTCCAGCCCGCGATCGTGGAGCGCGCGCAGGGCTCGTTCATGGAGACGACCGACGGGCGGCGCCTGCTCGACTTCGCCTCGGGGCAGATGAGCGCCATCCTCGGCCACTCGCATCCCGAGGTGACGGAGGCGATCCGCGCGCAGGCCGGCGAGCTCGTCCATCTCTACAGCCAGCTGCTGTCGCGCCCGGTGATCGACCTCGCCGAGGCGCTGGCGCGCATCGCGCCGGGCGCGCTGGAGCGCGTGCTGCTGCTCTCGACCGGCGGCGAGTCCAACGAGGCCGCGCTGCGCATGGCAAAGACCGCGACCGGCGGCCACGAGGTGCTGGCGCTGTCGCGCTCCTGGCACGGCGTCACGCAGGGCGCGGCCGCCGCCACCTACAACAGCAGCCGCCACGGCCACGGGCCGGCGGTGCCGGGCTCCTTCGTGCTGCCCGCGCCGACGCCCTACCGCCCGCGCTTCATGAAGGGCGAGGACTACGACTGGGAAGGCGAGCTCGACTACGGCTTCGAGCTCTACGACCGCCAGTCGACCGGCAGCCCCGCGGCGCTGATCCTCGAATCGATCCTCTCCTCCGGCGGCGTCATCGTGCCGCCGCCCGGCTACCTCGCCGCGGCGGCGCGGCGCGCGCGCGAGCGCGGCATGCTGGTGATCGTCGACGAGGCGCAGACCGGGTTGGGCCGCACCGGGCGCATGTTCGACTTCACCCATGACGACGGCTTCATGCCGGACTTCGTGACGCTGTCGAAGACGCTGGGCGCGGGGCTCCCGCTCTCCGCCGTCGTCACCACCGCCGCGCTGGAGGAACGCTGCCACGCGCGCGGCTTCCACTTCTACACGACCCACGCCTCGGACCCGCTGCCCGCCGCGGTCGGGCTCAAGGTCGTCGAGATCATCCTGCGCGACCGGCTGGCCGAGCGCGCGCTCGCGGCGGGTGCGCGGCTGCGCGCCGGCTTCGAGGCGATGATGCAGCGGCACGAGCAGGTCGGCGACGTGCGCGGGCGCGGCCTGCTGATGGGCGTCGAGCTGGTCGAGGACCGCCATTCGCGGCGGCCCGCCCCCGAACTCGCGCGGCGCGTCATGGCGCGCTGCCTCGAGCTGGGGCTTTCCACCAGCGTCGTGCGGGGCGGCTGGGGCGTGTTCCGCCTCGCCCCGCCGATCACGATCTCCGACGCCGAGATCGACCTCGGCCTGTCGATCTTCGACCAGGCGCTGGCCGAGAGCCTGCGCTAGGAGGCGCCTGGCCCGCCGCGCGCCATCGCGCGCAGCCGCGCCGCGACCAGCGACTGCAGTTCCCAGAGATAGCGGTCGCCAAGGCCATGCGCGCGCAGGCCATGCACGGTCTCGCAGAGATACTCCGCGCTCGGCCCGCGCGCGCCGCAGGCGGCCGCGATGCGCTCCGCCGAGGCCTCGAGGCCGAGCCGCCCCGCGTAGCGGTCGCTGGCGCGGTTCATCACGAAGGCGACCGCGTCGACCGGCCCGCGCGCGGTGCGCGGCCGCACCCAGCGCGCGAGGTACGAGTTGCCGCGCATCTCGCGCAGCCACAGCGCGCGCAGCTTTTCGCGCAGGCCCGGCCCGGACAGTCGCAGCGCGACGCCCGCGCAGGCGCCGCCGCGCTCCAGCGCCAGCATCAGGCCGGGATTGGCGAGCGTGCCGCGGTTGCGCCACTGCCAGATGCAGAAGCGCCGGTGCCAGCCCGGCAGCATCGCGGGCAGGCTCTCCGCGACCTCCGACTCGGGTCGCCAGATCAGCGAGCCATAGGCGAAGATCCACGCCTCGTCGCGCGCGCCGCCCGGCGCCGCGGCTAGGCAGGACTCGAGGAGGCGCTCGACCGCCGCCTCGTCCAGCAGCGGCAGAACCGCCTGTCCCTCCTCGACCGGACGCGGATGCACCGCGCGCACCAGCTCGCGCGTGAGCTCCGGCTCGGGAAGTCGTCGCGTGGCGATCGCCTGGCTCATGCCGCCTCCTCGCGCCGCGAGGATCCTGCCTCGCGCGCCGCCCCGCAAGCCGCCGCTGCGCCGGCCGGGCGCGCGATGCTAGCCTCCGCCCGCAGGAGGAAGACCATGCGCCGCCTCTACGCCCTCGTCGTCGCCGCGATCGCGTCGATCGCCGCCCCGCTCGCCGGCGAGGCCGGCCGCGCCGCGGCACGCGACGAGCTGTCGATCGGCTTCACCCAGTACCCGTCGACGCTCCACCCGATGATCGATTCGATGGCGGCGAAGAGCTACGTGCTCGCGATGCTGCGCCGCCCGATGACGTCCTGGGACGCGTCGTGGACGCTTCGCTGCGAGGTCTGCGTCGAGCTGCCCACGATCGCGAACGGCCTCGCGCGCGCGGTCGAGCGGCCGGACGGCACGCGCGGCGTCGCGATCTCGCTCGAGATCAGGCCCGGCCTCGCCTGGAGCGACGGCGTCCCCGTCACCTCCGCCGACGCCGCCTTCGCGATCGAGGTCGGCCGCCATCCGGCCAGCGGCGTCGCGGCGCAGGAATTCCATCGCCGCGTCGAGCGCGTCGAGATCCACGACGACCGGCGCATCACGCTGCATGTCGACCGCCTGTCCTACCAGTACAACGACCTCGGCGACCTGCACCTGCTGCCCGCGCATCTCGAGCGCCCGGTCTTCCAGGCCGATCCCGGCGCCTATCGCCAGCGCACGCTGTTCGACGCCGAGCCGACGCGGCCCGGACTGCATTTCGGCCCCTACCGCCTCGCCGAGGTGGTCGCGGGATCGCATCTCGTGCTGCTGCCGAATCCCGGCTGGCCGGGGGACAGGCCGCATTTCCGGCGCATCACGATCCGCGCCATCGAGAACACCGCGGCACTGGAGGCGAACCTCCTCTCGGGCGCGATCGACTACATCGCGGGCGAGCTCGGCCTGTCGCTCGACCAGGCGCTCGCGTTCCAGAAGCGCCATGGCGCGCGCTTCGACATCGCCTTCAAGCCGGGCCTCGTCTACGAGCATGTGGACCTCAACCTCGACAATCCCCTGCTGCGCGACCGGCGCGTGCGCCAGGCCCTGCTCGCGGCCATCGACCGCGAGGCGCTGTCCCGCCAGCTCTTCGAGGGCCGGCAGCCGGTGGCGCATTCCTTCGTCAACCCGCTCGACCGCGTCGCCGATCCCGGCGTGCAGCGCCACGGCTTCGACCCGGCGCGCGCGCAGGCGCTGCTCGACGAGGCCGGCTTCCGCGCCGGCGCCGACGGGATCCGCGCCGACGCGACCGGCCGGCGCCTCTCGCTCGAGCTCGGCACCACGGCGGGCAACCGCTCGCGCGAGGCGGTGCAGCAGGTGCTGCAGAACCAGTGGCGCCGCGTCGGCGTCGAGGTCCGCATCCGCAACGAGCCGCCGCGCGTGTTCTTCGGCGAGACGATGCGCCGCCGCGCCTTCCCCGCCATGGCCATGTATGCGTGGATCTCCAGCCCCGAGGGCGGGCCGCGCAACCAGCTGCATTCCGCCGCCATCCCCTCGGCCGCGAACGCGTTCGCGGGGCAGAACTACCCGGGCTTCGCCGACGCCGAGCTCGACGGCCTCGTCGACGCGCTGGAGGTCGAGCTCGACTTCGAGCGCCGCAAGGCGCTGTGGGCGCGCATCCAGGCGATCTACGCGCGCGAGCTCCCGGCGCTGCCCCTCTATTTCCGGGCCGACGCGTTCATCCTTCCGAAATGGCTCGCGGGCATCGAGCCGACGGGCAACCAGCACCCGAGCTCGCTGCGCGTCGAGCACTGGCGCGCGCGGCCATGAGCGCGCGCGCGGGCATGCCAGCGCGATGAGCGCCTATCTCGTCCGTCGCGCGCTGCAGGCGGTCGCCGTGCTCGCGGCGATGTCGCTGCTGGTCCACGTGCTGCTCGCGCTGATGCCGGGGGACCCGGTCGACCTGATGGCCGCGGGCGACCCGCGCATGACCGCGGCCGACCTGCAGCGCCTGCGCGAGCTGCATGGCGTCGACAGGCCGATGCTCGAGCGCTACCTCGCCTGGGCCGGCACCGCGCTGCAGGGCGATTTCGGATGGTCGCGCGCCTTCCGCCGCCCGGTGCTGGAGGTGATCGCGCCGCGCCTGTGGAACACGGTGCTGCTGATGGGCAGCGCGCTCGCGCTGGCGCTCGCCATCGGCCTGCCCCTCGGCATCTGGGCCGCCGCGCGCGAGGGCTCGATGGTGGACCGCGTCGTCAACCTCGCCTGCTTCGCGGGCGCGGCGACGCCGACCTTCTGGCTGGCGCTGCTGCTGATGATGCTCTTCGCGGTCCAGCTCGGCTGGCTGCCTGCCGGCGGCCTGCCACCGGCGAGATCCGGCCTCGCGGGCAGCCTGCGCCACATGGCCCTGCCCGTCGCGACGCTGGCGCTGGCGGAGGCCGGGATCTACGCGCGGCACCTGCGCGCCGCGATGGTCGAGGCGCTGGCCGAGGACCATGTGCGCACCGCCCGCGCCAAGGGCGCGTCGCGGCTGCGGGTGCTGCTGGTCCATGCGCTGCGCAACGCGATGATCCCCGTCGCCACGGTCGCGGCGCTGGGCTTCGGGGGCCTGTTCTCGGGCGCGCTGGTGACCGAGACGATGTTCGCCTGGCCGGGCATGGGCAAGCTCATCTACGACTCGATCCTCGGAAGCGACTTCAACGTCGCGCTGGTCGCCCTGCTCTTCGCGACGCTGCTGACGCTGCTCGGCAGCCTGCTCGCCGACATCGCCTGCGCGGCGCTCGACCCGCGCATCTCGCTGGCCGAGGCGGGGCGCGAATGATCCCGCGGCGCGTCCTTGGCCGGGCCGCGATCGCGCTCGCCGCGACGCTCGCGCTGCTCTGCGCCGCGGCGCCGCTCGTGGAGGCGGCGCTGGGCCTCGACCACGAGGCCACGGACCTGCTCGCGCGGCTGGAGCCGCCCTCGCTCGCGCATCCTCTGGGGACCGACGACCTCGGGCGCGACCTGCTGGCGCGGCTGCTCCATGGCGGGCGCGTGTCGCTGCTCGTCGGCGTCGTCGCGGCGACGATCGCCGCGGTGCTCGGCACCGGGCTGGGCCTCGCGGCCGGCTATCTCGGCGGCAGGCTGGATTCGATCCTGATGCGCGTCACCGACCTGGTGATCGCCCTGCCGCTGCTGGCGCTGCTGATCGTGCTCGCGGCCATCGACCTGACGCGGCTCGGGGTACCGGAGGACATGGCCCGCTCTCCGGAGGCTGGCCTTGCCCGCATCGTCGCCATCACCGCCGCCTTCGGCTGGACCACCGTCGCGCGGCTGGTGCGCGCGGCGACGCTGTCGCTGCGCGCGCGCGACTTCGTGCGCGCGGCCGTCGCGCTCGGCGCCTCGCCGGCGCGGGTCATGCTGGTCCACATCCTGCCGAGCGCGATGCCGACGGTCCTCGTCGCGACGGCCCTCGCGGTGGGCGAGGTCATCAAGTTCGAGAGCGTCCTGAGCTTCCTCGGCCTCGGCATCCAGCCGCCGGTCCCGAGCTGGGGCAACATGCTGACCAACGCGCAGGAGCTGATCTGGACCGCGCCCGCCCTCGCCCTCTGGCCCGGCCTGCTGATCCTCGGCACGGTCGCCGCATGCAACCTCCTCGCCGATGCCGCGGCGCGGAGGATGCGCCCGGCCAGGGGCGGCGGCCGGCGCTGAACCTGACTCGGCCGGATCAATTGGCGCCGCCCGCGCGTTTGCTGTAGTGACGCCCCAGAAGGAACGGAAGAAGCCCCAAGCCATGGCGACCATCCATCCGGTCATCCTCTCCGGCGGCTCCGGGACGCGGCTCTGGCCGCTGTCGCGCGAGCATTTCCCGAAGCAGCTCCTGCCGCTGGCCGGCGAGCACAGCATGATCCAGGAGACGGCGCTGCGCGCGCGGGCGGCCGGCCTCGCCGCCCCGATCGTCGTCTGCAACGCCGAGCACCGCTTCGCCATCGCCGAGCAGATGCGCGAGGCCGGGATCGCCCCGGCGGCGCTGCTGCTCGAGCCGGCGGCGCGCAACACGGCGGCGGCGGTCGCCGCGGCGGCGGCGCATCTCGCGGCGACGGGCGCGCCCGCGGACGACATGCTGCTCGTCCTGCCCTCGGACCACGTGATCCTCGACCACCCGGCCTTCGCCGCCGCGGTGGCGCGCGCCGCCGCCGCGGCTGGCCTCGGCCGGCTCGTCACCTTCGGCATCGATCCGACGGCACCCGAGACAGGCTACGGCTACATCCGCCAGGGCGCGGCGCTTGCAGGCGCGCCGGGCGCGCACGACGTCGCGCGCTTCGTGGAGAAGCCGGACCTCGCGACTGCCAGGGGCTACCTTGCCGAGGGCGGCTGGTCCTGGAACAGCGGCATGTTCCTCTTCGCCTGCGGGACCTTCCGCGCCGAGCTCGCGCGCCACGCGCCCGGGGTCGCGCGGGCGGCCGACGAGGCGGTGGCGCGCGCGGCGCGCGACCTCGACTTCGTGCGCCTCGACCGCGAGGCCTTCGCCGCGGCGCCCTCGATCTCGATCGACTACGCGGTGATGGAGAAGACGCGCCTCGCCGCGGTCGTGCCGGCATCGCTCGGCTGGTCCGATGTCGGCTCGTGGTCGGCGCTCTGGGAGATCGGCGCGCGCGACGCGGACGGCAACGTCGCGCAGGGCGACGTGCTTGCGGAGCGCACGCGCGGATCCTACCTGCGCGCGGAGCACGGCCTGCTCGCGACGGTGGGCATCGAGGACACGATCGTGGTCGCGCTCAAGGACGCTGTGCTGGTCGCGTCGCGCGACGAGGCGCAGCACGTCAAGGCGATCGTCGACAGGCTCAGGAAGGCGGGCCGCGCGGAGGCCTCGATGCATCCGCGCGTCTACCGTCCCTGGGGCAGCTACGAGACGGTCGACCGCGGCGAGCGCTTCCAGGTGAAGCGGATCATCGTCAACCCGGGCCAGCGGATCTCGCTGCAGAAGCATGCGCGCCGCGCCGAGCACTGGGTCTGCGTGCAGGGCGTCGCGCGCGTGACGCGCGGCGAGGACGTGCTCGTGCTGCGCGAGAACATGTCGACCTACATCCCCGTGGGATGCGTGCACCGCCTCGAGAACCCGGGCAGCGAGCCGGTCCACATCGTCGAGGTGCAGTCCGGCGACTATCTCGGCGAGGACGACATCGTGCGCATCGAGGACAGCTACGGCCGCAGCTGAGCGCGGCCGCCAGCCGGCATCAGGCCGGCGCCAGCCGCGGCGCGGCCGCGAGGCGCCCTTCCTCGACCGCGTGGCAGGCCGCGACGCCGCCATTGGCGACGGGGCGCAGCTCGGGGCGCTCCGTCCGGCAGCGGTCGTTGGCGAAGGGGCAGCGGGGGTTGAAGGCGCAGCCCTTCGGCGGGTCGAGCGGGTTGGGCACCTCGCCGGCGACCGGCGTGCGCGCCCGGCCCGTCATGTCGAGGTCGGGGATCGCGTCGAGCAGCATGCGCGTGTAGGGGTGCTGCGGGTTCTCGAACAGCGCGCGCGCGTCCGCGACCTCGACGAGGCGGCCCAGGTACATCACGCCGACGCGGTCGGAGATGTGGAACACGACCGCCAGGTTGTGGCTGATGAAGAGGTAGGTGAGCCCGAGCTCGCGCTGCAGGTCCTTCATCAGGTTGAGGATCTGCGCCTGCACCGAGACGTCCAGCGCCGAGGTCGGCTCGTCGCAGACCAGGAACTCCGGGTTCGACGACAGCGCGCGGGCGATCGAGATGCGCTGGCGCTGGCCGCCCGAGAACTCGTGCGGGAACTTCTCGCCGTCGGCGGGCGACAGGCCGACCTGGCGCAGCAGCTCGTCGACGCGGCGGCGGATCTCCGCGGCGTCGCTGGAGAGCCGGTGCGCGCGGATCGGCTCGGCGACGATGTCGGCGACGCGCCAGCGCGGGTTCAGGCTGGCATAGGGATCCTGGAAGATCATCTGGAAGCGCTTGCGCAGCGCGCGCTCCTCGGCGCGCGTCGCGAGGCCTCCCATGTCGGTGCCCTCGAAGAGGATCTGGCCGCGCGTCGGCCTGTAGAGGCCGACGATCAGGCGCGCGACCGTCGACTTGCCGCAGCCGGACTCGCCGACGAGGCTCAGCGTCTCGCCCTTGCGGATGGCGAAGTCGATGCCGTCGACCGCCTTCAGGATCAGCCGCGGCTGCCCCTCGATCACGCGGTTGAGCAGCGGCTTCGAGACGTCGAAATGGCGCGCGAGGCCGCGCACCTCGATGTAGGGGGCGTCGGCGGCGCTCATCGCGGGCCTCCCTGGCCGGCGTCGTAGAGCCAGCACGCGACGTCGGAGTTGCCGACGCGCATGGGCTCCGGCCGCTCGGCCCGGCAGCGGTCGAAGGCCCTGGTGCAGCGCGGGTTGAAGGCGCAGCCGCGCGGGATCGCGTTGAGTCGCGGCATCGCGCCGTCGATCTGCGCGAGGCGCGCCTCGGTGCGGCCGACCTTCGGGATCGAGGCCATCAGCCCGTCGGTGTAGGGATGGCGCGCGGCCTTGATCACGTCGCGCACGGGGCCGATCTCGGCGATGCGCCCGGCATACATGACCGCGACGCGGTCCGCGGTCTCCGCGATCACGCCCATGTCGTGGGTCACCAGCATCACCGCCGCGCCGTGCTCGCGGCACAGCTTCTTGATCAGGGCGATGATCTGCGCCTGGATCGAGACGTCGAGCGCCGTCGTCGGCTCGTCGGCGATGATCAGCTTCGGGTTCGCCGCGAGCGCGAGGGCGATGACGACGCGCTGGCGCATGCCGCCGGAGAACTGGTGCGGGTAGTGGTCGATGCGCTTCTCTGCGGCCGGGATGCCGACCTCGCGCAGGAGGCCGACGGCGCGCTGCTGCGCCTCGGCCTGCGAGACCGGCAGGTGCGTCAGGATCGTCTCGGTGAGCTGGCGGCCGATCGTGTAGAGCGGATTCAGCGAGGTGAGCGGGTCCTGGAAGATCGCGCCGATCTCGCGGCCGCGGACCTTGCGCATCTCCTCGTAGGGCAGGTCGTCGATCCGGCGCCCGGCGAGCGAGATGCTGCCGCCGGCGATGCGGCCCGGCGGCTCGATCAGGCCGATGACGGCGGCGCCGGTCATCGACTTGCCAGCGCCCGACTCGCCGACGACGCCGAGCACCTCGCCCGGCGCGATCGAGAACGAGATGTCGTCGACCGCGACCAGGTTCCCGCGGCGGGTCGGGAACTCGACGCGCAGGTTCTTGACTTCGAGGATGGAGGCTTCGGCCATCAGCGGAGCTTCGGGTTGAGCGCGTCGCGCAGCCAGTCGCCCAGCAGGTTGACGGCGAGGACCAGCACGATCAGCGCCGCGCCGGGGAAGATCGTCATCCACCACTCCCCGGAGAACAGGAAGTCGTTGCCGACGCGGATGAGCGTGCCCAGCGACGGCCGCGTCGGCGGCACGCCGACGCCGAGGAATGACAGCGTCGCCTCGGCGAGGATCGCGAAGCCGAGGCTGAGCGTGGCGATGACGAGCACCGGCCCCATGACGTTGGGCAGGACGTGCCGAAGCATGATCAGGCCGGGGTGCAGGCCGATGACGCGGGCGGCCTGGACGTATTCCTTGCTCTTCTCGACCAGCGTCGAGCCACGCACGGTGCGCGCGAATTGCGGCCAGTTGGCGATGCCGATCGCGAAGATGACGACGTAGAGCGCGATCTCCGAGTGCAGGTCGCGCGGCAGGGCGGTGCGCGCCAGGCCGTCGATCAGCAGCGCGATCAGGATGCCCGGGAAGGTCAGCTGCACGTCGGCGACGCGCATGATCACGGACTCGACGGTGCCGCCCACGTAGCCGCTGACGAGGCCGAGCGTGATGCCGACGGTCATCGCGAAGAGGACGGCGCAGAAGCCGACGAGCAGCGACACCCGCGCGCCGAAGACGATCGTCGACAGGACGTCGCGGCCCTGGTCGTCGGCGCCGAGCAGGAAGCGCCGGCTCCCCTCCTCGGTCCAGGCCGGCGGGGTGAAGGCGTCGTTCAGGTCGAGCGAGGCGAGGTCGTAGGGAAGGTAGGGCGTGATCCAGGGCGCGAAGAGCGCAGCCAGCACGAAGGTCGCGGTGACGACGGCGGAGACGACGACCACCGGGTTGCGCCGGAAGGAATGGTAGACGTCGCTGTCGAGCATCCGGGCGAGGGCGGAGGGAGCGGCCATGGCTCAGTGCCCCGAGGCGGCGCCGCGGTCGATGCGCAGGCGCGGGTCGACGACGTAGTAGAGCAGGTCGACGACCAGGTTGATGACGACGAAGAAGAAGCCGACGAGCAGCAGGTAGGCGGCCATCACCGGCACGTCCGCGTTGTTGACGGACTGGATGAACAGCAGGCCCATGCCCGGCCACTGGAAGACCGTCTCGGTCACGATTGCGAAGGCGATGATGCCGCCGATCTGCAGCCCCGTGATCGTGATCACGGGCACCAGCGTGTTCTTGAGCGCATGGCCGAAGTTGATGGCGCGGTTGTGGAGCCCGCGGGCGCGCGCGAACTTGATGTAGTCGGTGCGCAGCACCTCGAGCATCTCCGAGCGCACGAGGCGCATGATGAGGGTCAGCTGGAAGAGGCACAGCGTCACCGCCGGCAGCACCAGCGCCTTGAGGCCGCTGGCCGTGAGGAAGCCGGTGCTCCAGCCGCCGAACTTCACGACGTCGCCCCGCCCGAAGGAGGGCAGCACGCCGAGCTGCACCGCGAAGACGAGGATCAGGAGGATGCCGATCAGGAAGGTCGGGAGCGACACGCCGACCAGCGAGATCGTGAGGAAGAACCGGCTGAGCCAGGAATCCCGCCGCAGTCCCGTGTAGACGCCCATCGGCACGCCGATCGAGAGCGCCAGGAGCGCCGCCATCGTGCTGAGCTCGAGCGTCGCCGGCAGGCGCTCCGCGATGAGCTGCGCCACCGGGCGCGCGAGGCGGTAGGAGATGCCGAACTCGCCCTGGATGGCGGAGACGACGAACTTCGCGAACTGGACGTAGAAGGGCTGGTCGAGCCCGAGGTCGCGCACGAGCATCTCGTACTGCTCGCGCGTGAAGTCCTGCCCCAGCATGATCAGCACGGGGTCGCCGATGTAGCGGAACAGCGCGAAGGAGATGAACGCCACCGCCAGCATCACGAGGACGGACTGGAGCAGGCGCTGAACGACGAATGCGATCATGGCGAGGCCGCCGGAATCCCGGCCCGCTCGACCTGGAGCGGGCCGGGACCCAGGGACTTCAGTCCAGCTTGACCCACTTCACCTCGAGCTGGTTGTTCGCCATGTGCACGGTGTTGACGCCCTTCTGCATAGCCCAGGGGATCATCTGGTGGTGCAGCGGGATGTGCGGGATGTCCTCGCGGTAGATCCTGAGGGCCGAGTGGATCGCCGCCGTGCGCTTCGTCGCGTCGAGTTCGTTCTTCATGATGTTGATCAGGCGGTCCATGTCCGCGAAGGAGTAGCGACCGTAGTTCCAGATGCCGTTGCCCGGCTGCCCGTCGCGCGACTGCAGCAGGCTCTGGAATGAGTAGAGCGCGTCATAGGTCGGCACGCCCCAGCCCAGCAAGTAGATCGACGAGTCGTCCTTCTGGATCTTCGGGAAGAAGGTCGCCAGCGGCATCGCGTTGAGCTTCGTGTTGATGCCCACGCGCGTCCACATCGCGGCCACGGCCTGGCAGATCTGCTCGTCGTTGATGTAGCGGTTGTTCGGGCAGTCCAGCGTGACCTCGAACCCCGCGCCGTAGCCGGCGTCGGCGAGCAGCTTCCTCGCCGCCTCGACGCTGAACGGATGGCGGACGTCCTCCGACTTAAGGTAGCCGTTGACCTGCGGCGGGAAGAACGTGCCGGTCGGGACCGACTGGCCGCGCATCACGCGGGTGTGGATCGCGTTGCCGTCGATCGCCTGGTACATGGCCCTGCGGACCCGCACGTCCTTGAACGGGTTCTTGCCCTTGACGTTCGAGTACAGCAGCTCGTCGCGGTGCATGTCGAACGCGAAGAAGATCGTGCGGACCTCGGGTCCCTCGAGCACGCGCAGCGACTGCTTGAGGCGGTTGACGTCCTGCAGCGGCGGGTCGAGGACGAAGTCGACCTCGCCCGAGAGCAGCGCCGCGACGCGCGTGGCGTCCGAGCCGATCGGGCGGAACGTCATCTGCGTCACGTTGCCGTCGTTGAGGCCCCTGTCCTGCCAGCCCCACCAGGAGTCGACGCGCGCCAGCTCGGTGCGCACGTCCGGCTCGCGCGTCGTCAGGCGATACGGGCCGGTGCCGTTGGCGTTGCGGACCGTGAACATCTCCTCGCGCTCGCGGGTGTTCTGCGGGCGCGTCGCGTTGTTCTTCTCCGACCACTCCTTGTCCATCATGAACACGGAGGTGAACTTGTCGGGCAGGATCGGGTCGGGGACCTTGGTGACCACGTCGACCGTGAATTCGTCGACCTTCACGACGTCGGCGACGGTGTCGACGAAGATCGCGTAGTTCGAGGTCGGCGCGAGCGCGCGCTTGATCGAGAACACGACGTCGTCGGCGTTGAAGTCCGACCCGTCGTGGAACTTGACGCCGCGGCGCAGCTGGAAGCGCCAGCGCGTCGGCTCGACCGGCTGCCAGGCCGTGGCGAGGCCGGGGACCTTCTCGAGCTTCTTGCCGCGATGGATCAGCGGCTCGTAGATCTGCCGCAGGATCAGCGTCACGTTGCCGGCATTCTGGGAATGCGGGTCCATGGTGTTGGCGTCGCCAGAGACGGCGAAGCGGAAGGGCTTGGCTTCCGCAGCGGCGGCGAGAACCACCGCCAGGGCACCGGCCAGGACGGCCGTGCCGAAAGCACGCTTCATCGACATGTGGGAACAGCCTCCATCGGTTGGGCCCGTCGCGTTGGTCGCCGCGGCCCCGGGGAGAGGCCGTCGCGGGCATTGGATCGCTGACGTAGCGGCGCTCCCCTCGGGTGTCAACGGATGGCTCGCGCGACGGCCCCGCGGGGTGGCGACGCCCGCCTGCCCCGCCTAAGATGCCGGCCGACACCGAGGAGGAAACCGGAATGACCATGCGCCCGAATTCGCTGCAGGCCCGCGACGTCGCGGCCTTCATCCATCCCTACACGAACCTGAAGGCGCACGAGGCGAATGGGCCGCTCGTCATCAAGCGCGGGCGCGGGATCTACGTCTACGACGACGACGGCAAGGAATACATCGAGGGCCTCGCCAGCCTCTGGTACGCATCGCTGGGCTTCGACGAGGAACGGCTGATAGAGGCCGCGACCCGCCAGCTGCGCGAGCTGCCGACCTACCATGTCTTCGCCAGCAAGTCGCACGAGCCGGGGATCGAGCTGGCCGAGCGCCTGGTCGCGCTGGCGCCGGTGCCGATGTCGAAGGCCTTCTTCGCGAGCTCGGGCTCCGAGGCGAACGACACCGCGATCAAGGTCATCTGGTACTACCACAACGCCATCGGCAAGCCGCAGAAGAAGAAGATCATCTCGCGGCTGCGCGGCTACCACGGCGTCACGGTCGCGACCGCGAGCCTCACCGGACTGCCCGCGAACCACCGCGACTTCGACCTGCCGATCGCCAACATCCTCCACACCTCCTGCCCCAGCCACTTCAACTTCGCCAGGCCAGGCGAGAGCGAGGACGAGTTCGCGACGCGCTGCGCCGCCGAGCTCGAGGAGCTCATCCTGCGCGAGGGGCCGGAGACGGTCGCCGCCTTCTTCGCCGAGCCGATCATGGGCGCCGGCGGCGTGATC
>VGDA01000040.1 GCA_016869915.1 Alphaproteobacteria bacterium | reverse complement strand
GGGCATCGGCGCCGCGAGGAGGCCGAGGGCGAGGACGCAGCCCGGAAGGGCGGCGGCGATAGACGCGATGATGGACATCATGGACTCCCTATCGTCGATTGTTTGCTGGAGGCTCCGACAGCCGCGCGGCCGGCGCAAGGCCCCGGATGTGCTGGCGGTTCCCTCGCCACCGGTTTCGCGCGATGCTCGCGCCATGAACGATCCGTCGCCCATGGCCCCGGGCTTCGTCGCGCCCATCGATCCCTCGGGACAGGGCGCCCTCTACGGCCCGCCGCCCTGGCGCTTCGCCGGCCGCTCGCTCACCGTCATCGCGCGCTGCGACGCCGCGGCGGTGCGCGCGCTGCTGCCCGCGCCGCTCGAGCCCTGGGGCGAGCCGCTGGTGCGCTTCTCGGTGCACAGCCTCGCCTGCGACCTCGGCCATGGCTGGGACTGGGCGCAGGCCCATCCCGAGGCAAGCCAGTTCCACGAGAGCGTGGTCGGCATCGCCGCCAGCCATGGCGGCACGATCGGCTACTGGGATCCGTTCCTGTGGACCGATGGCGACGCCGAACTCGCGGTCGGCCGGGAGATGTATGGCTGGCCGCAGCGCCTCGGCACGCTCGCGCTGACCGCGCCCCATCCGCAGCGTGGCTGGACGCCGGGCGATCGCTGCACGGGCCTCGTCGCGCGGCTTGGCCGCCCGGTGCTGGAGGCGGGCCTGCGCATCGCCGCTTCCGGCCCGCTCGCCGTGCCGCAGCCACCCTTCGTCGGCTTCTTCGTCGAGCGCGCGCTGCCCGACCCCGCGGAGGAATGCGTCCGGCGCGAGCTCTTCCTCGCGCGCATGCGCGACGTGGCGCCGGGCGACGCGTTCCACGGCCCGGCGACGCTGGCGCTGCATGCGCCGGAGCTCGCGCCGCTCGCCCCGCGCGAGGTGCTGGGCGGCCAGGTCAACACGATCTCCTGGACCAAGGGCGGGGCGGAGCTGCTCGCGCGCTCCACCGTGCCCTTTCCGCGACCGGCCTGGGGCTGAGGCCTCCCGCGGCGGGTCGCCCGGGTGCGTGATCGGTCGCCTGGTGGCGACGGAAGGAAGAGGCGATGCGCAACCTGACGATCGACGGCTCGAGGCTCTGGGACAGCCTGATGGAGATGGCGCGGATCGGCGCCACGCCGAAGGGCGGGGTGTGCCGGCTCGCGCTCACCGACCTCGACCGCGAGGGCCGCGAGCTCTTCATGTCGTGGTGCCGCGCCGCGGGCTGCACCATCTCGATGGACCGCGTCGGCAACATCTTCGCGCGCCGCGAGGGCACCGATCCGTCGCGCAAGCCGGTGATGACGGGCTCGCACCTGGACACGCAGCCGACCGGAGGACGCTTCGACGGCATCTACGGCGTGCTGGCCGGGCTCGAGGTCATCCGCACCCTCGAGGATCGCGGCATCCGCACCGAGGCGCCGATCGAGGTCGCGGTCTGGACCAACGAGGAGGGCGCGCGCTTCTCGCCCGCGATGATGGGCTCGGGCGTCCATGCCGGCGTCTTCCCGCTCGCCGAGATCCTCGACAAGCGCGACATGGAGGGCAGGCGCTTCGGCGACGAGCTCGCGCGCATCGGGCATGCCGGGCCGGACGAGCCGGGCGCGCGCAAGGTCGGCGCCTATTTCGAGGCGCATATCGAGCAGGGCCCGATCCTCGAGGCGGAGGGCACGACGATCGGCGTGGTCACCGGCTCGCAGGGCCAGCGCTGGTTCGAGGTCACGGTGAAGGGGCAGGAGGCGCATGCCGGCCCGACCCCGATGTCGCGACGGCGCGACGCGCTGGTCGGCGCGGCGCGGATGATCGACCTCGTCAACCGCATCGGGCGCGAGCGCCCGCCGCTCGCCTGCGCCACGGTCGGCGTCATCCAGTCGAGGCCGAACTCGCGCAACACCATCCCCGGCGAGGTGTTCTTCACGGTCGATTTCCGCCATCCCGACGACGCGGTGCTCTCGACGATGGAGGCCCTGCTGAAGAGCGGCTGCCGCGCCATCGCCGCGGAGGGCGGGCTCGAGCTCGACATCGTCGACTTCTGGTACGCGCCGCCGACGCCCTTCGAGAAGCGCCTCGTCGACGCGGTGCGCGATGGCGCGCGGCGCCACGGCTACGCGCATCGCGACATCGTCTCGGGCGCGGGGCACGACGCCGTCTACATGGCCCGCGTCGCGCCGAGCGCGATGATCTTCGTGCCCTGCATCGGCGGCATCAGCCACAACGAGGTCGAGGACGCCAAGCCCGGCGACATCGAGGCCGGGGCCAATGTCCTGCTCCACGCCATGCTGCAGGAAGCCGGCGTCGCGGGCTGATCGCCCCGGGTCGCGTCCCCGCCGCCCCTAGGCTCCGTACCCAATAAGATCTAGGCGCGACACGGACGGATGTGGTTCGGTTCTTCTGGAGACATGCAGGAGGGTCGGATGGGAAAGGTCGTCTACTGGCTGAGCGATTCGGAGTGGGCCCGCATCGAACCGCTTCTTCCGCGCGGCCGGCGCGGGGCGCACCGGGTCGATGACAGGCGGGTGATCAGCGGGATCGTGTACATGCTGCGCGCGGGGGCTCCGTGGCGGAACTGCCCTGCGGTCTATGGGCCGTACACGACGGTCTACAACCGCTTCAATCGCTGGAGCCGGCAAGGGATCTGGCTTGGAATGTTCGAGGCGCTGACCGGCAAGAGTCCGGTGATCAGCACGGCCTCGATCGACAGCACCCATGTCCGAGCGCACCGCTGCGCCGCGGGGGGAAAAGGGGGGCCTTCGAACAGGCGATCGCGGTCTCGCGCGGTGGGCGTACGAGCAAGCTCCACGCGTTGAGCGACGCCAAGGGCCGGCCGCCTGTCCTGATGGTTACCCCGGGGAACGTCAACAACATGCTGATGGCCGGGGCCCTGTTCGCGGCCGCTGGTCCGTTTCGCCAGCTCGTCGCCGATCGCGGCTACGACACCAATCGCGTCAGGGAACTGATCGCCGCACGCGGTGCCGTCGCGGTCATCCCTTCCACCGCTACACGCCGCCCCCAGATCCCTCATGACAAGGCCTGCTACCGCAGCCGCAACCTCATCGAACGCATGTGGGGACGCCTCAAGGACTGGCGGCGCCTCGCAACCAGATACGACAAGCTCGCCAGGAATTTCCTCAGCACCGCAGCCATCGCGGCGATCATCATCTATTGGATCAATTGAGTCCGGAGCCTAGCCCGCCCGGTCGGCGTCCAGCCAGCGCCGGAGATCCTCCAGCGTTGGCAGCAGCAGCTGCACGCGCGCGCGGGGCATGGCGTCCCGCGCCCGCGAGAGGATCGGCATCGCGGCGGCGATGGCCGCGTCGCGGGCCCTTCGCCCGGAGGCGGTCAGGACCACGCGCTTGGAACGCCCATCCTCCTCGTCGGGCACGAGCCGGATGAAGCGCTTGTCCGACAGGCGGCCGAGCGTGCTGGTCAGCGTGCCGCGGGTCACCTGCAGGATGTCAGCGAGCTGGGCCGGGGTCTTGTTGTCGCCCAGTCGCGCGCAATGGTTGAGGATCGCGAACTGCGCGATGGTCAGGTCGTGCGGCATCACGCGCTCGAAGGCGTTGGTCGCCAGCTGGTTGATGATCCCGATCTCGTTGAACAGGCGGAACAGCAGCGCCTCGTCGTCTGGCGCCGCCGCCGCCTCGCTGCCTCCGGGCTCAGGCAAGATGCGCCTCCACTCCGCGCCGCGGCGCCGCCATGACCTCCCTGGCGTGGCCGATGCGGAAGAGCATCTGCAGCCGGCCCGGTGCCCCGACTAGTTCCTGCGCCTCGCGCGCGATGTCTTCCATCTCCGGGTATTCCTGCAGCGCCTGGCTCCAGGGATGGATCGCAAGGCCGAGCCGGGTCGCCTCGAGGTTGAGGCGCACATAGGCGCGGCCGGCATCGAGCTGGTCCCCGCGCGTGCGACCGGCGTTGGCGAGCCACCCGAAGGCGCGCGCCGACATCGCCATGCCGCGATACTTGTCCATGCCCTGCCTGAACGCGGACGAGTTCGGATCCGCGAGCGAGGCGCGGCTGATCAGGCCGAAGATGCGTCCGAACTCGATCATCGCTCCCTCCAGCCTTATCCCGTCCGGGTTGGCCTCGACCTCGGCCGAGCCGATGCGCATCAGGTCGATCGACTCCTGGAGCGCCCTGGGCGTCGTCGCCTCCCGGACATGCGCGCGCCAGGTCAGGTCGCGCAGCTTCCCCGCGAGGTCGGTGTTGCCGATGGCCGCCGCCGAGACGCCATGAACCTGCCCCGCGGCCGCCAGCCGCGCAAGATCGCCCTCGGCGACGTCGCGCGGATCGAAAACCTCCTTGTTCGTCCGGCGCGCGAGGACATGCGCGAAGAGCGGATCGACGCCCGCGCTGCCGCCCGTGAAGCGCACATGGGCGACCGGGCGGCGGTCCAGCGTGCGCGGATCCTCGCCCTCCGGGAATGCCGCGATCTCGACGCGATACCCGTCGCGGGCGGCGGCGAGCGAAAGGACCTCGAGGAACGCGCCGCATCCGATCGTGATCTGCCGGTCGAACGGATCGGTCGCCGGCAGGCGTCGGTCGAGGTCCACGTGCAGGGCCAGCGCATCGCTCCCGTCCAGCCGCACCAGCCAGGGCTGCCGGTTATGCGGGTTGGGGGCGAGGATCGCGTAGGACAGGGCCCTGCGGCGGAACTCGGCGTAGCCACCCGCGCGCCGCCAGGGCGCGCGGGCCGCCCCGGACGGGCCGGACAGAACGGCGCAGCCGCTCGTGGCGGCGACGACGCTGCCGCCTCCGACGAGCCGCAGGACGTCTCGACGTCGAACCATGGGGAACCTCCTCTGGATTGATATCAAACCTTTATAGTTTGATTTCAAACCGAGTCAAGGGGCGCCACGGATCGGCGGGCGACGCGGGGGCGCGCCCTAGCCCAGCGCCTCGCCGAGCCGCGTGGCGATCTCCTCGGGCTCGATCGCGAGCCAGCTCGCGTTGGCGCGCACGGGAAAGCGCCTCCCCTGCGGCTCGGGCAGGGCAAGGCCCGCCGCGCGCGCGGCGGCGCGCAGCGCGACCGGATCGGCGCCCGGCGCCTCCAGCCACAGCGTGTTCCCGGGCTCGACGCCGATCGTCGTGACGGCGAAGCGAACATCCGCCTCGATCGCCGCGCGGAACCGCGCGAGCCGCGCGAAGATCGCCGGCCACTGCGCGAAGGCCTGGTCCAGCCGCGCGAGCACCATCGCCGCCAGCGGCCAGAGCTGCGGCAGCGCGCCACCATGGCGCCGGCGGTCGTGCTCGATGTCGGCGAGCATGGCAGCGCTGCCCGCCAGCGCCGCGCCGAAGGGCAGGCCCAGCATCTTCCACAGCGAGAGATAGACGCTGTCGAACGGGGCGCAGAACTCCGCCACGCCGCGCCCCGCGGCCTGCGCCGCCACGGGCAGCCGCGCGCCGTCGAGATGCGCTGCGACGCCCTCGGCGCGCGCCGCTGCGACCGCGCCATCCATCATCGCCACGGGGAAGAGCTCGTTGAAGCGGCGGCGCACCGGCGTCTCGACGACGATGGCGCCGATGCCCTGCCGGACCCGACCGACGCGCGAGGCGAGGATCGCCGCGCGCGTCGCCTCCGCGGTGAAGCCCGGGCCCGCGGGCTCGGCGGCGACCAGCGTCAGGCCCATGACCGAGGCCGCGCCGTCGCCCGTGTCGGCGAGCACGTGGCTGTCGGGGTGCACGAGCACGCGGCGCGCGAAGCGCGGGCAGAGGCGGTCGAGCGCGAGCAGGTTCGCGAGCGTGCCGGTGGCGAAGAGCACCGCGCGCTCCTTGCCGAGCAGCCGCGCGACCAGCGCCTCGGCCGCGCGCACCGCGTCGCCCTCGCCATACTTGTCGGCCGCCGCGCCGGCGAGCCCTGCCGCCGCGGCAAGGCGCGCGGCGTATTGCGCGGGCGCGGGATCGTCGCTGTCGGTGTCGAGGTGGATCATGGCCCCGCCGGCGGCTCCGCGCCCTTGCGCTCGACGATCATGCGATAGGCCTGCGGCTCGCGGTGGCGCGCGAAGTTGAAGGTCGAGCGCTTGTAGCTGAGGCCGAGGTCGAGGTCGCAGCGCGCGACGACCAGTTCGTCGTCCTGCGTCAGCGCCTGCGCCACCACCTGCCCGGTCGGCGCGATGATCGAGGAATTGCCGATCATCTCGCAGCCTTCCTCGACGCCGCACTTGGCGACGCCGACGATCCAGGTCGCGTTCTGGTAGGCGCCGGCCTGCATCACGAGCTGGTTGTGGAACTCGCTCAGGCGGTCATGGTCGGGCGCCGGCGGGTTGTGGCGCGGCGTGTTGTAGCCGATGAACACCATCTCGACGTCCTGCAGCCCCATGACGCGGTAGGTCTCGGGCCAGCGCCGGTCGTTGCAGATCGCCATGCCCATGTTGGCGCCCATCGTGCGCCACACGCCCCAGCCGAGGTCGCCGACCTCGAAATAGCGCTTCTCGAGGTGCTGGAAGGCGCGCCACGGCTCGTGCTCGGCATGGCCCGGCAGGTGGATCTTGCGATAGCGCCCGGCGACGCGGCCGTCGCGGTCGACGAGTATGGCGGTATTGAAGCGCCGCGCGCGGCCGTCCTGCACCACCAGCTCGGCGAAGCCCAGATGGAAGCCGATGCGCGCCTCGGCGGCGGCCTCGAACAGCGCGCGCGTCTCCGGCCCCGGCATCTCGCGCTCGAAGAAGGAATCGATCTCGGCCTGGTCCTGCATGAACCAGCGCGGGAAGAACGTCGTCAGCGCGAGCTCGGGGAAGGCCACGACGTCGCAGCCATGCGCCTTCGCCTGGCGGACGAGCCCCACCATGCGCGCCACGACGCTGGCGCGGCTGTCCGCGCGCTGGATCGGCCCGAGCTGCGCCGCGCCGACCGTGATGATCCTGCTCATGCCGCCGCCCTCTCCATGACGCGCTCCGCGCTCTCGCCGACGAGGCCCTCGTAGAGAGCGGGATCCGTCGCGCCCTCGGTGCCGAAGAGCAGCACGCGCGAGGAGGCGTCGAGGCCGAGCGCCTCGCGCATCGCCACGTCGCGCGCCGCGATCCGCAGCCCGGCGAGGCCCGCGACGCCGGATTCGCCGCCGACCACGCCCTGCGCCGCGAGCAGCCGCATCGCGGGCGCGATCGCGGCGTCGCCGATCGCCATGAAGGCGTCGGCGCCGGGATCGAGCACGGCCCAGGCGAGCGGCGAGGGCTCGCCGCAGGACAGGCCGGCCATGATGGTGTCGAGGTCGCCCGAGAGATGCACCACGCGCCCCGCCTCGGCGGAGCGCGTCAGGCAATCGGCCTTGTCCGGCTCGACCACGACCACGCGCGGCCGCGCGGCACCGAAGCGCTCCCAGAGATGCGCGACCGTCGCCGCGGCGACGCCGCCGACGCCGCCCTGCACCAGGACATGCGTGGGCGGGCTGGCCGCGCCGCCGCCCTGCGCGATCGCCTCGCCCACCATCACGCCATAGCCCTGCATCACGTCGCGCGGGATGTCCTGGTAGCCCTCCCAGGACGTGTCGGAGACCACGGTCCAGCCCTCGCGCGCCGCGTCGGCGGCGGCGATGCGCACGGAATCGTCGTAGTTGCCGGGCACGCGCCGGACCTCCGCGCCGAAGCCGCGGATCGCCTGCGCGCGGCCCTCACTGACGCCCTCGTGGACATAGATGACGCAGCGCAGGCCGGCCTCGCGCGCGCCCCAGGCGACCGAGCGGCCGTGGTTGCCGTCGGTCGCGCAGCACACGGCGGCGGGCGGCCCGCCGGGCGCCGCGGCGAGCTTCTTCACCGCATAGGCGCCGCCCAGCGCCTTGAAGCTGCGCAGCCCGAAGCGGTGCTGCTCCTCCTTGAAGGCGATGGCGCCGAGGCCGAGCGCGCGCGCGAGCGCCGGCAGGCCGCGCAGCGGCGTCGGCGCGTAGCCCGGCCAGGACGCGATCTCGCGCCGCGCGACCTCCTCCGCCGCGAGCGAGAGGATCGGCAGCAGGGCGTCGGGATAGGGCGAGGCCCGGTCGAGCCGCGGGTTGGGCACGAGGCGGGCGGGGTGCGACGCGCCGGCGGGCGTGGAGAGGATGGTCATGCGCCAGACGTTACGGCCACCGACCCGGTTTGGGAACGGCCCGGGAGATCGGATCCAGGCAAACATTTTGCCAGGACTGCGTGTCTGGATAGGATTTGCGCCCGATGAAGCCGATCCCACGCGGACATCCTCGCGCCGGCCGCGCGTGCGCGCTGCTCGCCGTCGCGCTGCTCGCGCTCGTGCCCTCGGCGCCGCTGCGCGCGCAGGCCTGCGCCGGGCTGCCGGCGGAGCGCGCGACGCCGGACGGGCAGGGCGGCTGCCTCGCGCTCGTGCCGGTCGAGGGACCCGCGCGCGACGCGGCCGCGCCGCGCGCGCTGGTCGCGATGATCCACGGCGACGGGACCGGCTCGCTCGAGCAGCGCCATGTCGATGCCTGGCTACGCGTGGGCGAGGCGCTGGCGGCCGGGGACCGCGTCGTGGCGCTGGTGATCCGCCCGGGCTATCGCAGCCCGGCGGGGGATTCGAGCGGCTGGGCCAATCCGCGCGACGACGACTACACCGCCGCGAACGTCGCGCGCGTCGCCGGCGCGCTCGCCGCGCTGAGGCAGGCGCATCGCCCGCGCCATGTCGTGCTGGTCGGCCATTCCGGCGGCGCGGCGACGGCCGCGCTCGTGCTTGGCCGCCATCCCGGCGCGGCCGACGCGGCGCTTCTGCTGGGCTGCCCCTGCGACGTCCCGCCCTGGCGACGGCACAGGGACGCGCAGCGCGGCCATGGCGACCGGCCATGGCACGCCAGCCTCAACCCGCTCGACTTCGTCGCATCCATCCCGCAGGCGACGCCGGTCATCGTCGCGACGGGCATGCGCGACGACAACACGCTGCCGCTCTTCGCGCGACGCTGGACGGAGAAGGCATCGGCCGCTGGGGTCGATGCGCGCAACGAGGACGTCCCGGGCCTCGGCCATGCCGGCATCCTGCGCTGGGACGGCATCGCGAGCCGGGTCGAGGCGCTGCTGGCGGCGCTGGAGCGGTGACGGGAATTTCTCCTCTGGAGAGGGTTTTCCTCGCCTCGCGGCCTCAGGGCTTGGCGGCGGGCGCCTGCTGCTGCTGCTGCTGTTGCTGCTGGCGCCTGGCCTGCGCTTCCTCCTCGCGCTTCGACTCGGCCTCGTAGTTGCGCCGGTTGAACGGCACGCCCGACTTCTCCGCCACCTCGCGCACCACCGCCCACTGGTCCTTGTAGTTCACGGGCACGTAGCGGTCCTCGCCGTTGAACTCGCGCTTCTCCTTCTCGCTGAACGCGTAGTTGAAGAAGCATTCGCGGATCCGCGCCGAGAGCGCCGGCTTCAGGTCATGCGCGTGGACGTAGCCGTTCGTCGGGAAGACGTCGCTCGTGTAGATCGTGCGGAACTCCTCGCGCTTGACCGTGCCGCGGTTGACCATCCGCTCGAGCACGTCGTCGGCGACCGCGCCCATCTCGTAGTCGCCGCGCGAGACGCCGAGGATCGACTTGTCGTGGCCGCCTGACATCAGCGGCTTGTAGTCCTGGTCCGGCACCAGGCCCTGCGGCGGGAAGAGCACGCGCGGCGCGAGGTTCCCGGAATTCGACGATTGCGACGTATGCGCGACCTTGCGGCCCTTGAGGTCCGCCAGCGCGCGGAACGGGCTCGCGGCGTTGACGATCGCGACCAGGCGGTAGCCGCGCGGGCCCGCCGCGCTGCCGCCGGAGGCGAAGGGCACCGCGCCCGCGATGTTGACGGCGAAGGCCGTGGGCCCCGTCGAGAACCCGGCGACGTGCAGCCGGCCCGAGCGCATCGCCTCGATCTGCGCGGTGTTGGACTGCACCGAGTAGTAGACGACGCGCTTGCCCGTGCAGGCCGAGAGATGCTCGACGAAGGGCTTGAGGATGTCGGCGTAGATCGCCGGGTCCTCGACGGGCGTGTAGGCGAAGACCAGGCTCGACGGGTCGCGCTGGCGCGCGGGATCGGTCGGCACGTCGGCGACGAGGTCGCCATCGGCGTCGCAGTAGTTCGCGTCGAGCTGGCCGCGGTTCGGGCAGCTGTCCTGCGCGAGGGCCTGGGGCGAGGCGAAGGCCGCGGCCAGGACGGTGAGCGCGGCGAGGCTGGTGCGATGCATGTTTCCTCCCGGGATGCGCCATCGTGGCGATCGATTGCCATCGACCATGCAACCACATCCGGACCGGCGTCCAGCCACTTCCAAATCGCGCGGCCGCACCATCTCATCGGGATGGACTCGCTCTCGCAATTCGCCCTCGGCGCGGCGGTCGGCGTCGCGGTGATGGGCCGGCGCATCCCGCCCTGGCGCGCGGCGCTCTGGGGCGGCGCGCTCGGCACGCTGCCGGACCTCGACGTCGTGATCGACCATGGCGACGCGGTGCGCGACATGGTCCTGCACCGCGCCGAGACCCATGCCTTCTTCTGGCAGGCCCTCGCGACGCCGCCGCTGGCCGCTGCGATCGCCGCGATCGAGGCGCGCCGCGCGCCGGCGGCGGCGCGCTGGCGCGATCTGCGAGGCTGGCTGCTCGCGACCTTCCTTGCCCTCTCGACGCATGCGCTGCTCGACGCGATGACCGTCTACGGCACGCGCCTGGCGCTGCCCTTCTCCGACCAGCCCCATGGCCTTGGCAGCATCTTCATCATCGACCCACTCTACACGCTGCCGCTGCTCGCGGGCCTTGCCGGCGCGCTCGTGCTCGGCTGGCCGCGCGGCGGGCGCTGGAACCTCGCGGGCCTCGCGCTCTCCACCGCCTATCTCGCCTGGAGCGCGGCGGCGCAGCACCATGTCGAGGGCGTGGTGCACGCGCAGCTCGCCGCGCGGCCGGACGCGGCGGCGATCGAGCGCGTGCTGGTGACGCCGACGCCCTTCAACACCGTGCTGTGGCGCGTGCTGGTGATGCGGCGCGACGGCTACGAGGAGGGCTTCCGCTCCCTGCGCGACGGCGACCGCCCGGTCCGCTTCACGGCCCATCCGCTCGATCCCGCGCTGCGCGAGGAGCTTCGCGGCATCGCGGCGGTGGAGCTCGTCGCCGCCTTCAGCCGCGGCTTCTACCGCCTCGACGAGCGCGACGGCACGGTGCGCGTCACCGACCTGCGCATGGGGCAGGAGCCCGCCTATGTCTTCTCCTTCGCGGTCGCGCGCCGCGCCAGCGTGCCGCAGCCGCTCGTGCCGCCCTTCGCGATCGGCGGGCGGGGCGACGTCGCGATCGGCGAGGCACTGTCCTGGCTGTGGCGGCGCGCGGGCGGCGCGGACATCGATCCGCCGCGCGGCTAGACTGCGTCCCACCCTCGCAACAGGCCGGAGCCGGCACGCATGGCGACGACGCCGACCTACGCCCTCGGCCCCGGCTTTATGGGCATCGCGCGCAGCGAGCGCTCGGCGGCGTTCTGCGTCACCGGCCTGCCGATCGACCTCGGCACCACCAACCGCGCCGGCGCGCGCGAGGGCCCGGCCGCGATCCGCGCCGCCAGCCGCATGCTGCGCGACGGCGTCCATCCCGCGAGCTGGCGCGACCCGATGGCGCTCGACCTCGCCGACATCGGCAACCTCGCGACGGTTCTGGGCGACATCCCGGCGAGCTTCGCGCGCATCGAGGCGCAGGTGGCGGACCTCGCGCATGTCGTCGCGCTCGGCGGCGACCATGGCGCGACGCTGCCGCTGCTGCGCGCGCTGCGCCGGCGCCTCGGCAGGCCGCTCGCGCTCGTCCAGTTCGACGCGCATGTCGACACCTGGCCCGACAGCTTCGGCCAGCCGATGGGCCATGGCTCGGTCTTCTTCCGCGCCATCGAGGAGGAGCTCGTCGACCCGCGCCGCATGGTCCAGGTCGGCATCCGCAGCCCGGTCGACCGCGCGACCTGGGACTGGACGCTCGCGCGCGGCGTGACCGTGCTCGACGCGCAGCGCGTCCACGAGTCCGGCCCCGCCGCCACCGCGGCGGAGATCGTGCGCGTGGCCGGCGGCGCGCCCGCCTATCTTTCCTTCGACATCGACGCGCTCGACCCGGCCTTCGCGCCGGGCACCGGCACGCCGGAGATCGGCGGGCTGGCGACCTGGCAGGCGCAGGCGATCCTGCGCGCGCTGGGCGGAGTCGACTTCGTCGGAATGGACGTGATGGAGGTGGCGCCCGCCTACGACCATGCGGAGGTCACCGCGCTCGCGGCGGCGACGATCGCGTGGGAGTACCTTTCCCTGATGGCGGATCCGCGCCGCCCGGAGCGCTGCGCGACGCGCGCCTGAAACTACACTTGATTTTCCACGAGGTGCGCGTAATTAGCGCGCCAGACGCAAGTCGCACGTGCCCCAGGCCCACGAGGCAGCGCTAAGAGGCAGGGCGGGACTTCCTCCAAGGGGTCCACGCCTCTCGACCACCGAGCGCTCGAGGTCAAGCAACGACGTCACGCGTCCTTTCGGGAAGAGCCGGCCATCGATGGGTCGGCGCGCTCGAGGGGAACGGGATCTCGCCTGCCGCAGACCTCGGGGCCACGGCTCCGAAGCCACGCGCATCGACGCCATCCCGGCTCCTCCTCCGAGCGCCTTGTCGCTTGAGGACACGTCACGATGGCAAAGTCGCTGCTCCGCATCGCCGTCTCCCCGCTGCGCCGCGGTCGGGAGCTCCCCGTCCCGGCGGCGCTTCCCGCGCTCGACGACGTGGTCGCGCGCGAACGTCCGCAGGAGCCGCTGCATGCGCTGCGTCCCGCGACGCTGCGTCTCGCCGCGCGGCGCTTCGTCGAGGGGTTCCCCGGCGACACGC
Source organism: Alphaproteobacteria bacterium (assembly GCA_016869915.1). GTDB lineage: Bacteria > Pseudomonadota > Alphaproteobacteria > CACIAM-22H2 > CACIAM-22H2 > CAIOSQ01. The sequence goes on along the minus strand of VGDA01000040.1, from coordinate 1,306 downwards.
TCTACGCCGTGAAGTGCAACGCCGACCCGCGCGTGCTGCGCGCGCTGTGGGAGGGCGGGGTGCGCCATTTCGACTGCGCGTCGCCGGCGGAGATCGCGCTCGTGCGCTCGATGTTCGGCCGCGACGCCGCGATCCACTACATGCATCCCGTGCGCGCGCGCGCCGCGATCCGCGAGGCCTATGCCCGCCACGCGGTGCGCGACTTCGTGCTCGATTCCGCGGCCGAACTCGACAAGCTCCTCGACGAGACCCGGGCGAAGCCGGACGACCTCGCGCTGGTCGTGCGCATCGCGCTGCCGAAGGGGCCCGCGCGCCACGACCTGTCGGGCAAGTTCGGCGCCGCATTCGACGACGCGGTGGCGCTGCTGCGCCGCTGCCGCCCGCTGGCGGCCAAGCTCGGCATCTCGTTCCATGTCGGCTCGCAATGCTTCGAGCCCGCGTCGTATGCGCGCGCGATCGCGCTGGCCGACGCGGTCGCCGGCGCGGCCGGCGTCGCGATCGACGTGCTCGATGTCGGCGGCGGGTTCCCGGTCGCCTATCCCGACGCCGCCGTGCCGCATCTGGGCGCGTTCTTCGCGGCGATCGCGGCCGCGCATGCGGGCGCTGCCCATCTCGCCCGGGCGCGGCTCTGGGCGGAGCCCGGTCGCGCGCTGGTCGCAGGCGCCGGTTCCGTTGTGGTCCAGGTCCAGGCGCGCCGCGGCGACGCGCTCTACGTCAATGACGGAGTCTACGGATCCCTTTCGGATGCCGGCGTCCCGGCCTTCCGCTTCCCGGTCCGCGCGCTGCGCGCCTCGGCGGCGCCGCTGCGCGACTTCGCCTTCTTCGGCCCGACCTGCGATTCCGCGGACCGGATGGCGGGCCCCTTCGCCCTTCCCGACGACATCGGCGAAGGCGACTGGATCGAGATCGGCCAGCTCGGCGCCTATGGCGCCGCGCTGCGCACCGCCTTCAACGGCTTCGACCGCGCGCACCTGGTCGAGGTCTCGGACCCGCCGCTGCTGCCCACGCCGGGCCTGGACGACTGAGGCAGGGCCGGCCGGGTCACCAGCGCAGGACGCGCGGGCCGAGCGCCGCGCCGAGGGCACCCGTCAGCGCGATGCCGGCCGTGTACCAGGCCGCGACGAAGGCGATCGCGGCCTCGGGGCAGTGCAGCGCATAGCCGATCGCGCCGATCGACCCGGCCAGCAGGCCCGCGGCGGCGCCCGCCGCGCGCGGGCGCGTGGGCGCGAGATCGCGCAGCGCCCAGAGCGCGGCGGCGAGCGTCGGCAGCGACAGGAAGAGCACGCTGAAAGGGCAGGTCTTCCAG
>VGDA01000039.1 GCA_016869915.1 Alphaproteobacteria bacterium | reverse complement strand
CCAGGTCAACCCGCTGATGGAATGGTTCGAGAAGCGCAACCCCTCGATCAAGCTCGCGGTCGAGAAGATCCCCTTCAACCAGATCTTCCAGACCATCGAGGTGCGGCTCCAGGCGCGCAACGCCGATCCCGACATCTTCATCTGCGATTCGCCGCTGACGGCATCCTATGGCGCGCGCGGCCACCTGATGGACCTGACGCCGCACCTCGATGCGTCGCGCTTCGCGAAGTCGGCGCTGGCGGCAGCCACGCATGAAGGCAAGATCGCATCGGCGCCGTTCGGCAGCTCGATGCAGGTGATGTTCTACAACAAGGCGCTGTTCCGCGAGGCCGGCGTCGCCCCGCCGCCCGCGGACGTCGCGCAGCGCTGGACCTGGGAGAAGACGCTCGAGGCGGCGCGCAAGCTCACCGATGCCGCGAAGGGCCAGTGGGGATACGCCTTCGAGCAGTCGGAGCGTCCCTACCAGCTGCTGCCGCTCGGGCAGTCGCTGGGCGGCGTCGCGCTCAGCCAGGACGGGTTCAAGGCGAGCGGCTTCATCGACGGGCCGGCCTTCGTCGAGGCCTATACCTGGATGCAGCGCCTCTACACGGACTGGAAGGTCAGCCCGCAGGGCCAGTTCGACCCCAACATCCCGGTCGAGATGTTCGGCAACGGCAAGGTCGCGATGCTGGTGGCCGGCACGTTCAGCGTCGCGACGCTGCAGCAGCGCTTCCCCAGCCTCGACTTCGGCATCGCGCCGATGCCCTATTTCGAGAAGGGCAAGCCGGTGACGCCGACCGGGGCCTGGCACTTCGCGATCAATCCCAGGACGCGCAACCAGTCGCAGACGCTGACCTTCCTGCGCGACTTCATGACCGAGGAACTCCATTCCCTCTGGTTCAAGCTGCGCCCGTACCCGCCGGTGCTGAAGTCGATCTGGGACGCCGAGAAGGCGACCTTCGACACCGACATGTGGCGGATCGTCCGGCACGAGCTCGACAACACGGCCCAGCCGCGCCCCGCGACGCCTGGCTTCCGCGAGTACGAGGACCTCGTGCGCGTGGCGCTGCGCGACATCCAGACCGGCGCGGACGTGAAGGCGGCGCTCTCCGGGGCGGCGCAGCGCATCGACCGCGAGATGCAGAAGTATCGCTGACGCGGCGTCGTCCCGGCGTCCTCGGCCTCGCGCCGGGACGGCGCCGGGGCGCGCGCCCCCGGCCCCCTAGATGGCACCGTTCCGCGTTCCGCCCTGGATCCCGGCCCTCTTTCTGGCACCGGCCCTGGCCGGGCTCCTCGTCTTTCGTCTCGGCCCGATCCTGATCGCCCTCGTCGGCGGCTTCACCGGCTCGACGCTGCGCGGCGAGACCGTCTTCGTCGGGATGCGCAACTACGCGGACCTCGCCGCGGACCCGAGCTTCTGGTCGTCCGTGCGGGTCACGCTGCTCTTCAACCTGATCATCAACCCGTTCCAGATCTGCTGCGCCATGGGGCTCGCGCTGCTGGTGCTGCGCCCGACCCGCGGGGTCGCGCTCTTCCGCGCCGCCTATCTCCTGCCCATGACGGTCTCGATCGCGCTGACGAGCGTGATCTGGACGATCCTTCTGGAGCCGAGCGTCGGCCCGGTGAATGGCATGCTCAAGGCGCTCGGGCTGCAGCCGCAGCCCTTCTTCAGGTCGGAGGGACAGTCGCTCGTGACGCTCATCCTCGTCTGCACGTGGAAGGGCGCGGGGTACTGGATGATCTTCCTGCTCGCGGGCCTGCTCGCCATCCCGCGCGAGCTGCACGAGGCCGCTGCCATCGACGGGGCCGGGGCTTGGCAGCGCTTTCTGCGCGTCACCCTTCCGCTCATGCGCCGCCCGCTGGCCTTCGTCCTCGTGGCGGACACGGCGATCAACTTCCTGCTCTTCGCGCCGGCCTACATCATCACCCATGGCGGCCCCGCCGGCTCGACCGCGCTCCTGATGTTCGAGGCGTACCAGGCGGCCTTCGCCCTGCTCAACCACGGGCGCTCGCTCGCGATCTCCACCGTGATCCTCGTGATCATCGGCGTCATCGCCGTCCTGGAGCTGAGGCTGTTCCGCGCCGCCCACGAGAGAACTGGATGATCGCCAGCCCGGCCCGCCGCATCGTCCTCGGGGCGCTGCGCTACGCGGCCATGGCCGCCGTGGCCGCGGTGCTCCTGCTGCCGATCTGGTGGACCTTCGTCTCCGCGATACGGCCGGGCGGCGAGATATTCCGCTACGCGGCCGATGTCGGCTGGCGGACGCTGGTGCCCGAGCGCCTCACGCTCGAGCATTTCAGGACCATGCTCGCGAGCGACATGCCACGGGCGATCTCGAACTCGATCGTCGTGTCGGTGGTGACCGTCGTGTTCGGCACGATGGTCAACGCCGCGGCGGGCTTCGCCTTCGCGGTGTTCGAGTTCCCGCTCAAGCGCACGCTCTTCGCCTTCGTCCTGCTGACCTTCATGATGCCTTTCGAGTCGATCGTCATCCCGCTCTACACGCTGGTCAGGACGCTCGAATGGACCAACACCTACGCCGCGCTGATCGTGCCGGACCTCGCCAACGGGCTGGTGGTCTTCCTGTTCCGGCAGTTCTTCCTCGGCATCCCGCGCGAGATCTACGAGGCCGCGCGCGTCGATGGCGCGAGCTGGTGGACGATCTTCCTGCGCCTGACGATGCCGCTCTCCGGCCCGACGATCGCGACGGCGGCGCTGATGCAGTTCATCCACCAGTGGGACGCGTTCTTCTGGCCCCTGGTGGCCGCGAGCACGCCGGAACTCGTCGTCGTCCAGGTGGCGATCGCGCGCAACATCACGCTCGAGCAGGCGAACTGGGGCGGACTCTTCGCCTCCGCCTCCACGGCGATCCTGCTCGCGATGATCCCGTTCCTGCTTCTGCAGCGCTACTTCATCCGCACGGTGACGGCGTCGCCGGACAAGTGACGGCCGCCGCTCAGGCCGCCGCGGGGATTGACTGCGTGGCTTCCTCCAGCTGCGCGAAGCTGGGCTGGATCTCCGACGGCACGCTCTTGCGGCCGATCTCGATCGCGATCTGCGGCGGCAGGCCGTGGAGATGGGCGACCATCGTGTCGCGGATGATCTCGTAGAACTTGTGGTCGTCGTCGAAGACCTGCTTCATGCGGCTCGCGAACGGGCCGATGAAGCCGTAGGCGAGGAACACGCCCAGGAACGTGCCGACGAGCGCGCCGCCGATCATCTTGCCGAGGATCTCCGGCGGCTCGTTGATCGACGACATGGTCTTGATGACGCCGAGCACCGCCGCGACGATGCCCAGCGCGGGCGTGCCGTCGGCGACGGTCTGCATCGCGCTCTGCGCGCGGCCGAGCTCGGCATGGTGCTTCTCCAACTCCTTGGAGACGATCTCCTCGAACTGGTGCGGGTCGTCCATGCCCATGGTGATCATGCGCATCGAATCGCAGATCAGGTCGACCGCGAAGTGGTCGTTGGCGATCTTCGGGTAGGTCTGGAAGATCTTGCTTTCCGACGGCTTCTCGATGTGCTGCTCGATCGCGATGACGCCCTTGGTCTTGGCGAGGCGCAGCAGGCTGAACATCAGGCACAGGACGTCGATGTAGTCCTGCTTCTTGAAGTTGGGGCCGCCGAAGACCTTGCCGATGCTCTTGGCCGCCTTGCCGATCGTGGCGCCGCCGTTGGCGATCAGGAAGGCGCCCGTGGCCGCGCCGCCGATCATCATCATCTCGAAGGGCAGGGCCTTGAGGATCAGCCCCAATTTGCCGCCGGCGAGCACGTATCCGCCGAAGACCATGACGAAGATAAGGACGATGCCGATGATGGCGAACATGGGCGGGCGGCTCCGGGAATGCGCGGCGAGACTAGTCCCGGGAAGGTTAGCGAAAGGTTTCCCGGGCCTTCCCGCGGTCACGCGGGAAGGTTCGCCCTCCATACCGCCAGGTTGAGGGCGGTGGCGTAGGCGATCCAGGCGCAATAGGGCAGGAAGAGCAGCCCGGCGCGGCGGTCGAGGCGCCAGAACAGCAGCGTCGTCGCGGCGACGGCGGCATCGAGGACGAGGATCGTCGCGAAGGCCCAGCCGGGGTCGCGGGCGCCGAAGAAGACGCAGGCCCAGGCGAGGTTGAGGGCCAGCTGGACCCAGAAGAGGATCCGCGCGCCGTCCTGCCCGCCCCGGGCGCCGCGCGCCCCGAGGGCCAGCCAGGCGGCGACCGCCATCGCGACGTAGAGCGTCGTCCAGACGGGCGCGAAGACCCAGTTGGGCGGCGTGAAGCCGGGCTTGTCGAGGCCGGCGTACCAGCCCCCGATCGCGGTCATCGTCACGCGACCGCCGAGCCAGCCCGTGGCGAGCGTCGCCGCGAGCAGCAGCGCCAGCGGGAGGAGGCCGCGGGACCCGCGGCGCCTGGTCATCGTCCCTCGCGCCGCCATGCCGCGACCAGCGCGCCGAGCCCCAGCACGAAGAGCGCGAGCGGCGGCAAGAGCGGGGTCTGCGTCACGCCGGCGACGACGTGGTCGCCATTGGCCTGCAGGCCGATCCAGGACCGCCCGCCGCCCGCCGCGCTTCCGGTCTCGCGGCCTGGGCGGGTACGGCGCAGGTCGGGGATGCCGTCGGCGAGCCAGATCACCTGCCCGCCCGACGCGGCGGCGAGCGGGCGCAGCCTGTCCTCTGTCGCGCGGACGTCGCCGAGCTCGACCGGGTTGAGCGCGCCGACGGCGCCGAGCGCCGTGCGCGCGCCATCCGCGAAGCGATAGAGCCCGGCCTCGGAGACCTCGACGCTGGCGGTCGCGCGGCCGGCGCCGGCCTCGCGCAGCTCGATGCGCCGCTTCTCGCCCGAGGGGGAGGTCATCTCGACGGCGGCGGCGTCGGGCTCGAGCGAGCGGCGCGTGACCTCGATGCGCCCGCCCTTCACCGCGACCCGCAGGTCGTTCTCCTCCAGCTCTGGCTCCTTCATCAGCCAGTGCGCGATGCGGCGCAGCAGCTCGGCATGGGGGCCACCGCCGTCATGGCCGCGCGCCCAGAGCCAGATGTGGTCCGACTGCAGCTGAGCGACGCGGCCCGCGCCGACGCGGTCGAGCAGGAGCAGGGGGCGGCCCTGCGCGGCGACGAGGAGGTTCTGGCCGCGGCGTTGGTCGGCCTCGACGGTGCTATACCAGCGGCCCCAGCCCGGCTCCGATCCTTCCGCCCCGAGGCCGGGCAGCTCGGCGGTGACGGGATGGCGCCTGCCCGCGTCCGTGGGCGCGGGACGGTAGCCCTGCTCGAGGACGCGCCCGCTCGGTATCGCGGGCATGATCTGGCCGACCGGCGAGTTGAACAGGGAGTTGTTCGGTCCCTGGTTCGGGCCGACCGCGAGGAGCAGCGCGCCGCCCTTGCGCACCCAGCGCACGATGTTGTCGAGGTAGACCTGCGCGAGCACGTCGCGCCTGCGGTAGCGGTCGAAGACGATGAGGTCGAACTCGTCGAGCTTGACCTCGAACAGCTCGCGGATCGGGAAGGCGATCAGCGACAGCTCGTTCACGGGCGTGAAGTCCTGCGCCTCGGGCGGCCGCAGGATTGTGAAGTGGACGAGGTCGACCGCGGGGTCGGACTTCAGCAGCGCGCGCCAGGTCCGCTCGCCCGCGTGCGGCTCGCCGGTCACCAGGAGGACGCGCAGGCGGTCGCGCACGCCCGACACGGCGACCACCGCGCGGTTGTTCTCCATCGTGAGCTCGCGCGGGCCGGCCTCGACGGCGACCTCGAAGAGCGACGTGCCCGCGCGCTCGAGCACGAACTCGACCTCCTGGGCCACGCCGGTACGCAGCGTGAGCACGCGCGTCTCGCCGCCGTCGCGGCGCAGCTCCACGCGCGCGGTGCCCTGCGGCGCGCCGGGCCCGTCGTCGATGCGCAGGGTCATCGCCTGCGGCTTGCCGACGATCGCGTAGGTCGGCGCCTGCTCGACGACGAGGCGGCGGTCGCGCTCGCCGCGCTCGCCGGTCAGCAGCACGTGGACGGGCGCCGGCCATGCCTCCTTCGCGATGCGCGCGGCCTCGGGCGCGTCATGCACCTGGCCATCGGTCAGCATGACCACGCCGCCGAGCCGCGCGCGCGGCACGTCCGAGAGCGCGCGCTCGAGCGCGCCCACGAGGCGCGTGCCGTCGGCGTCGATGCCGCCGCCCGCGCCCGCGCGCACGACGCGCAGCTCCAGCTCCGCCAGGCCTTCGGCGCGCGCGCGCAGCCGCGCCAGCGCCTCCTCGGTGCGCGCGCGGCGCTCGCCGATGTCCTGGCTGCGCGAGTCGTCGACCACCAACACGCCGATGTCGGGCAGCGGCCTGCGCTCCTCGACCAGCGCGATCGGGTTGGCCAGCGCCGCGAGCAGGGCGGCGATGGCGAGCATGCGCCACCATCGCCCGGGCGCGCGCGCGGCGAAGGTCGCGGCGAGAAGCGCAGCGCCGGCGGCGCCGAGGACGGCGATCGTCCACCAGGGCAAGGCGGGCGCGAAGGCGATGGAGACCTCGCCGCTCATCGCCGCAACCTCTCGAGGATGGAATCGACGTGCACCTGGTCGCCCTTGTAGTTGCCCGTGAGCGCGTACATCGCGACGTTGACGCCGAAGCGCACGGCGAATTCGCGCTGCGTCTCCCCACCCGGGACCGCGGCGTAGAGCGGGCGGCCCTGGCGGTCCGTTGCCCATGCCGCGGCCCAGTCATGCGCGCCGATGATGACCGAGGACACCCCGTCATTGGTCGCGCGGCCGTCGCTCTCGACCCAGACCGGCGCGCCGGCGTAGCGGCCGGGGAAGTCGGAGAGCAGGTAGAAGGCCTTCGTGAGCACGTGGCCCTCGGGCACCGGCACGAGCGGCGGCAGGTCGAGCCCGCGCAGGATATCGCGCAGGCGCTGCGCCGCCGGGCCGGTCCCGGAGCCGGGGCGCGCGAGTTCCACTTCGCGCGTGTCGAAGAGGATCATCCCGCCATTGCGCAGGTAGGCCTGCACGCGCGCAATCGCCGCCGGGGCCGGCCGCGGCGCGCCGGGCGCGATCGCCCAGTAGATGAGGGGGAAGAAGGAGAGCTCGTCGACCTCGATGTCGAGCTCGACGGGCGGTCCCGGGTCGATCGAGGTCCGCCTGCTGAGCACCGCGCCGAGCCCGACCAGCCCGGCGCGCGTGACGTCGTCGACCTGCTGGACGCCGGTGCGCACGTAGCCGAAATGCGTCGAGAGCGACGCGGCGATCCCCGCCTCTTCGTCGCGCGTCGCGCGCTGCGTGCCCTGCGCGGCGGCGTCCGGCACGGCGAGGGATGGCAGGAGCAGGCATGCCGCGAGCGCGGCGATGGCGCCGCGCCGTGCGCGCAGCGCGCCGCGCAGGAAGAGGCTCGCCGCGAAGTCGACGAGCAGCAGCGCCAGCGCCGCCGCGAGCAGCCAGGGCCTGGCGTCGGTCTCGCTCGCGGTGGCGTAGGCGCCCTCGCGCACGCCGTCGGGGAGCGGGCCGGGCGGCGCGTAGGCCGCGAGCGCGGCGGAGAGGTTGAGCGCGCGGCGCGCGCCCTCGCTGCCGTACCAGCCCGGCGGATGGCGCGGGCTGGCCGCCGTGCGAGCGACGTCGCTGCCGGCGATCGCGGCGGCGGCGGGCGGTGGCGCGTCGAGCCTGCCGAAGCCGTCCAGGGCGGAGACGGGGGCGAGCATCCCGCCGGCGCCTTCCGCGCCGACGCCCTGGCTCAGCGCGACGACGCGCTGGAGCATCTCGACGAAGAGGCCGGAGAGCGCGAGGCTCGACCAGTCGGGTGTCGCCGTGGTGTGGACCAGGACGACCCAGCCCTCGCCGCGGCGATCGGCGGTGACGAGCGGCGTGCCGTCGGCGAGCCGCGCCCAGCTGCGCTGCTGCAGGTCGAGGCTCGGCTCGGCGAGGACCTGGCGCGTGACGCGCACGTCATCGGGCACGGCGAGGCCGGCGAAGGGGCTCGCGGCTTCGAAGGGCGCGAGGCTGGCGGGCTGCGCCCAGGTGAGCGCGCCGCCGAAGGTCCTGCTGCCGCCGGCGCGCAGCGTGACGGGCATGAGCTCGTCCGCGCCCTCGGCGAGGCTCGGCCCGGCGAAGCGCAGCAGCAGCCCGCCCTTGCGCACCCATGCGTCGACCGCCGCGAAATCCGTGTCGGCGAGGCGCCCGGCATCGGCGAGGACGAGCACAGCGAGCTCGCGCTGCATCAGGTCGGCGATCGCGCCGGTGCGCAGGTCGGCGAGCGGGGCGAGCGCGCGCTGCACGTAGTAGGTCTGGGCGAGCAGCGGCTGCGCGCGCTCCGCGCCGCCGGCGGTGACGATCCCGACGGGGCGGCGGCGGTAGCGCTCGTCGAGCAGCACGGCGGCGCCCGCGCTCGCCTCGCCCTCGAGCTCGACGCGCGCCGCGCGGTTGCGGATCTCGGCGGGAAGGGCGAGGCGCGCGCTCGCCCGGGCCTCGCCTTCGGCGAAGGTCGCGGCCTCCCGCGCCAGTAGTCGTCCGTCCTCCCCGAGGACGCGCAGGACGATGCGCTCGGACGCGCCGGGCGCGATGCGACGCGCCTGGAGAACCAGCGCGCCGGGCTCGGACGCGGGCGGCAGGGCGAGGCGCGCGGCCTGCGCGACCGGCTCGCGCAGGAACTCGACCTGGCCGATCGCGGCGAGCGCCGCGAGCAGGGGCGCGAGATCGCCGTCGTCGACGCCGTCGCCGAGATAGACGGTCGTCGCCAGCGTGCCGAGGCGCAGCTCCTCGATCGCGCGCCGCGTCGCGGCGCGGTCGACGGGCCAGGGCTTCGGCTGCAGCGCCGCCACCGCGGCGCGCACGTCGCCGGCACGCGACAGCCGTCCCGCGCGCGGCGGGTCGCCGGCGAGGCCGGGCGCGGTCGACACCAGCAGGACGGGGCGCGCCTCGCGCTCGGCGCGGTCGAGCAGGCCGTCGAGCGTGCGCCGGCGCGCCTCCCAGTTGCGCGCGGCGGCCCAGCCATCGTCGACCACGACGAGCAGCGGCCCGTTGCCCGCGAGGCGCGCCTGCGGGTTGAGGATCGGGTGCGCCAGGGCGAGGATGACGAGCGCCGCGACGGCGAGGCGCAGCAGCAGAAGCCACCAGGGCGTGCGCGCTGGCGTCTCCTCGCGCGGGCGCAGCCGCAGCAGGATGGCGATCGCGGGGAAGGAGACCTCGCGCGGGGCCGGCGGCGTCACGCGCAGCAGCAGCCACAGCGCCGGCAGAGCCGCGAGCGCGACGAGCCAGAGCGGCGACAGGAATGCGAGCGCGCCGAGCCCGGTCATCGGCGCGTCCCCCCTCGCCCGTCCGCGGCGCGCGCGAGCAGCTGCCACAGCGCCATCAGCGCGCTCTCGGGCGAGCGATCGGTGCGATGCGAGAGCAGCGGCCAGCCGAGCGCGCGGGCGATGTCGCGCAGGCCCGCGCGATGCGACGCGAAGGCGCGCGCGTAGTCCTCGCGCATCGCCTCGACGCGCGGCACCAGCATCTCGCCGTCCTGCTCGAGGCCCTCGAAGCGGGTGCGGCCGGAGAAGGGCAGGGTCTCCTCGGCGGGGTCGCTGACCTGCAGCAGCACGCCCTCGACGCCGGTGGCGGCGAGCGCGCGCAGGCTGGCGTCGAGCGCGGGCAGTTCGCCCAGGAAGTCGCCCACGAGGACGACGCTGGCATGGCGCGGCAGGCGCTCGGCGGGCGGCAGGCCGGGGTCGCGCGCGCCCGGCGCGTCGTCCAGCCGCTCCGCGAGCCGCGCGATCGCGGCGCGGCCGGAGACGGGCCGCATGCCCGCGCCGAGCAGCGCCACGCGCTCGCCGCCGCGCGACAGCAGGGACGCGAGGGCGAGGAGCACGAGTTCGGCGCGCTCGAGCTTGGTCGGAAGCGCATCGTCGGAGCGCCAGCGCATCGAAGGCGAGGCATCGCGCCACAGCCACGCAGATTGCGCCGCCTCCCACTCCGTCTCGCGCACGTAGACGTGGGCGCGCTTCGCGCTCTGGCGCCAGTCGATGCGCACCAGCGCGTCGCCGGGGGCGTAGCGGCGGAACTGCCAGAAGGCCTCGCCCTGGCCGACGCGTCGCCGGCCATGGACGCCCTGCAGGACGGTCATCGCGACGCGCTCGGCGGCGACCTGAAGGGCCGGAAGGCGGCTGGCGACGGCCTCGGCGCGCGCCCGCCTGCTGCCGGCGCCGTCGTCGCGGTGCCTCGCCTCCACCATCGCCGGGATCCCTGGACCTGTCGCGGCCGCGCGGGTCAGGCGAGGCGTTCGGCGAGGCGGGCGATCACGCCGTCGACCGTCAGGCCGTCGGCGCGTGCCGCGAAGCTGAGCGCCATGCGGTGGCGCAGCACGGGCCGGGCCAGCGCGGCGACGTCGTCGACCGAGGGCGCGAGGCGGCCGTCGAGGACGGCGCGCGCGCGGCACGCGAGCATCAGCGCCTGCCCGGCGCGCGGTCCGGGCCCCCAGACCACGTGGCGCTGCACGTCCTCGATGTCGGAGGTCTCGGGCCGGCCGGCGCGCACGAGCGACAGGATCGCGTCGACGACGCTGTCGCCGACGGGGATGCGGCGGATCAGCTGCTGCGCGGAGAGCAGTTCGTCCGCGCCGATGGCGCGCGTCGCCGCCTCCTCGCTCGCGCCGGTGGTCGCGATCAGCATGCGCCGCTCGGCTTCGGGGTCGGGATAGCCGACGTCGATCTGCAGCAGGAAGCGGTCGAGCTGCGCCTCGGGCAGCGGATAGGTGCCCTCCTGCTCGATCGGGTTCTGCGTCGCGAGGACATGGAAGGGCTGGGGCAGCTGGTGGTAGGCGCCGCCCACCGAGACGCGCCGCTCCTGCATCGCCTGCAGCAGCGCGGACTGCGTGCGCGGGCTGGCGCGGTTGATCTCGTCGGCCATCAGCAGCTGGCTGAACACCGGCCCGCGGATGAAGCGGAAATGGCGCTTGCCGGCGTCGTCCTCCTCCAGCACCTCGGAGCCGATGATGTCCGCGGGCATGAGGTCGGGCGTGCACTGGACGCGGCGGTCCTCGAGGCCGAGCACCGTGCCCAGCGTCTCCACCAGCCTCGTCTTGGCGAGGCCGGGCACGCCGATCAGCAGCACGTGGCCGCCGGCCAGCAGCGTGACCAGCGCGTGCTCGACGACCTCGCCCTGGCCGAAGATGACGCGCGCGATCCGGCCGCGGACCTCGGCCATGCGCTCGCCGAGGCGCTCGACGGCGGCGACGATCTCGGCGGGGGACGCGTCGGGCGCGCTTTGGCGGAGGGTCTCGGGCTTGCTATCCACGGTCGGCACGCGAATCTCCTCGAGGGGGCGCCCGCATCGGGCGGTGGTTGCGCGTCGCGCCCCGCGGACGCGTGCCGCGCGGCAAGGCAATTCCAGGACTTCCGACCTATGACCCGAGGCCGTCCGATCAACTCCGCCGAAGGAAATGGCGCCGCCCCGGCGGCTGGCGCGGCGATGCCGCCGCTGGCGTCGGTATGCGGGGCGTTCCCGATCCGCATCTCGCGCGACGGCACGTGGTTTTACCATGGCTCTCCGATCGGTCGCAAACCGCTGGCCCGCCTGTTCTCGACGATCCTGGCGCGGCGCGAGGATGGTTCGTACTGGCTGTCGACGCCGTACGAGAGCGGCACGATCGAGGTCGACGACGTGCCCTTCGTCGCCGTTCTCTGCGAGGCGCGCGGCGAGGGCGAGGCGCGCGAGCTCGCCTTCACCACCAACCTCGACGAGGTCGTGGTCGCTGGCGCGGACCACCCGATCACGATGCGCGGCACGGCCGAGGAGCCGGCGCCCTACGTGCTGGTCCGGCCCGGCCTGGAGGCGCGGATCGCGCGCGCCGTCTTCTACCAGCTGGTCGACCTGGCCGAGGAGGCGCCCGGCCCGGACGGGGCGCCGCGCCTCGGCGTGCGCAGCGCCGGCTGCTTCTTTCCCCTCGAGCCCGCCGAGGGAGTAGGCTCGGCCCCCACATGATCGCCCCGCATGACGACCTGACGAGCGCCGCGCTGCGCGCGCGCATCGCCGCCGCGTCCGGCAGCCCCGGGCTGCGCGGCTCGGCCGTGCCCGGGCGCGTCGGGCTGCGCGGCGACCACGACTTCGACCCGCTGCTGCGGCCCGAGGGCCCGCTCGTCGCCGCCGCCGTGCTGGTCCCGGTCGTCGAGGCGGCGGAGGGCTTGCGCGTCCTGCTGACGCGGCGCACGGCGCACCTCCAGGCGCATGCGGGCCAGATCAGCTTCCCCGGCGGGCGCTTCGAGGTCGAGGACGCCGACGCCGCGGCCTGCGCGCTGCGCGAGGCGGAGGAGGAGATCGGGCTCGATCGCGCGCGCGTCGAGGTGCTCGGCCGGCTCGACACATATGTCACGCGCACGGGCTACGAGGTGACGCCCGTCGTCGGCCTCGTCGCGCAGCCCCTCGACCTGCGCGCCGACCCGCACGAGGTCGCGGAGATCTTCGACGTGCCGCTCGGCTTCGTGATCGACCCGCGCAACCGCGAGCGCCGCGCGCGCGATTTCAACGGCGCGCGGCGGGAGTTCTGGGCGATCCCCTATGGCGGCTACTTCATCTGGGGCGCCACCGCCGGGATGCTCGTGAACCTCTCCGACGTGCTCCTCGCGCCATGATCCGCCTGCTCGCAGAGTTCCTCCTGCCGCTGCTGGCGCCGACCATCGCCTACGCCATCTGGCGCGCGCTCGCGCGCCGAGCCGCGCCGCCCGGCGAGGGCGAGCCCGGCGCCGCGCCCGCCGCGGCGTCGTGGCGCGAGGCGCCGTGGATCTGGCTCGGCGGCATCGGCATCCTCCTCGTGGTCGCCGTGGCGGCGACGCTCGGCCTGACGCGCAGCCTCGGCGACATCGGCGGCGGCACGTATGTCGCGCCGCGCAGCGTCGATGGCCGCATCGTGCCCGGCCATCTCGACCCGCCGGCGAAGCGATGACCACGGCCCGGGTCCCGGACCGGCTGCCGGCCGCGGGCTGGCTGGTGGAGCCCGGCACGATCCGGATCGTCGAGGCACTGCAGGCCGGCGGCGGCGCGATGCGCTTCGTCGGCGGCTGCGTGCGCGACACGCTTCGCGACGGCCCGCACGCCATCGAGGACATCGACGTCGCCACGCCCGACCCGCCCGACGTCGTGATGCGCCGCCTTGCCGCCGCGGGGCTGCGTGGCCTACCGACCGGAATCGCGCATGGCACGGTGACGGCACTTTCCGGCGCGCGGCGCTTCGAGGTGACGACGCTGCGCCGCGACGTCGAGACCGATGGCCGCCACGCGCGCGTCGCCTTCACCGACGACTGGCGCGAGGACGCGGCGCGGCGCGACTTCACCATGAACGCCATGTCGGCGGATCCCGACGGTGCTGTGCACGACTATTTCGGCGGGCGCGAGGACCTGGCCGCAGGCCGCGTGCGGTTCGTCGGCGACCCGGCGGCGCGCATCGCCGAGGACCGGCTGCGCCTGCTGCGCTTCTGGCGCTTCCACGCGCGCTTCGGCCACGGCAGGCCGCGCGCGGAGGAGCGCGCGGCCTGCCGCGCGGCGGCGCCCGGCCTCGCGCTGCTCTCCGGCGAGCGCATCCGCGACGAGATGCTGAAGCTGCTCGCCGCGGCCGATCCCGCGCCGAGCCTCGCCTGCATGGAGGAGGACGGGATTCTCGCCGCCGCGCTGGGCGCGGGGCGCTTCGACGTCGCCGCGCTCGCCGCGCTCGCGCGGCTGGAGCCGGATGGGCGCGCGCATGCAGTGCTGCGCCTCGCGGCGCTGCTGGCGGAAGGCAGCGACGCGGCACGGGCGCGGAACGTCGCGCGCAGGCTGCGCCTGTCCTCGGCGCAGCGCGACCGGATCCTCGCCACGCTCGTGGCGGCGCCCGAGGGCGGCGCGTCGGCCCCGCGTCGCGCGCTGCGCCTGGCCATGCATCGCGACGGAGCGGCGGCGGTGCGCGACCGCGTGCTGCTGGCCGCCGCGCGCGCCCGCCCGCCCGCCGACGCGTCGGCGGCGCTCGCGACGATCGCGTCCTGGGAGGATCCTCGCCTGCCGGTGGCCGGCGAGGACGTGCTCGCGCTCGGCTACGAGGCCGGGCGCGAGGTGGGGGGCCTGCTCGCCGCGGTGGACGAATGGTGGGCCGCGCGCGACTTCGCGCCCGGCCGCGAGGCCTGCCTCGCCGAGCTGCGCCGC
>VGDA01000038.1 GCA_016869915.1 Alphaproteobacteria bacterium | reverse complement strand
GGATCACCGCCACCAGGGCCTTCTCGGAGGTTTTGCGGGGCTCCAGGAAGGGCGGGAAGTAGCTGCCCTGCCGGAGCTTCGGGATGCGCAACTGCAGGGCGCCGAGGCGCGTATCCAGCGTGCGGTCCCTGAAGCCGTTGCGGTAGTTCAGCCGCTCGCCGGTGCGCTCGTGTCGCCCGGAACCGATCAGGCCCTCCACATCGGCCTCCATCAGCATCTGCAGCACCGCCTCGGCGACGCTGCGAAGGAAGTCACCGTCTCCTGCTTTTGTCAGCAGGTCCGCTAGTGGCAGTCTGTCCTCGGTCATCAGGTCCTCGGTCGGTCAGGGGTGGGAGCTTCGCAACGCCACCCTAGCCGCCAGGTCCGATGGCCACCCAAGCCCTACACCCCGGACAGCGCCGGAATTTCCACCACCTCCGCGGACGCTACCGGTTGTGACTTGCGCGTTGGTGCGCGGGGCGACGCCGGTTGGCCGTTAGCGCATGGCCCCGTTTCTGATCCCGCCGCAATCGACGACATGATGCGGGCGCGTGCAGGCGCCGGACTCCGCGAAGGCTCGAATCCGCGCTTTCAGCATTGTCCGCGCATTATCCCGGCCATGCCCGTCCATCGCGCGCGAACGATCCTCCGACGGGGTCATCAGACCGGGTTGCAGTGGCGCGCGCGATCGGGCACAATTCTGTGCCGAGCGCGTCCGCGTCGCGAACAATCGGAATATCAGCCGGACGCCGAGGTGTCGAAGGGAGGAGTCGGGTGCCAGCAAGCCGTTCCAGCCAGTCGCCCAGGCCGATGCCGAAGCCCGGCGCCCGCAAGAAGATCGACGGTTCGGCGCGCCTGAAGGCCCTCGCCGAGCGTTGCCGCAGCGTCGCCGAGCAGACCGTAGTCCCGGACATCTCCACCGAACTCGTGCGGATCGCCCGCGCGCTCGATGATGAGGCTGCGCGCGTCGCTGATCTCTAGGGACGCCCGGCCCTACGGTGTGGCGGTTTCTTGCCAGCGGGATCATTTCTGACCGGAGACAAAGCGCATGCGGCCGACCGACACGAGCGATCCGACCCATTTCCACAAGGTGGTCGACTGCCAATGGGCCTGTCCAGCGCATACGCCGGTGCCCGAGTATATTCGGCTGATCGCCGCCGGGCGTCATGCGGATGCCTATATGGTGAATTGGCACTCGAACGTCTTTCCCGGCATTCTTGGCCGGACCTGCGACCGCCCCTGCGAGCCGGCCTGCCGGCGTGGACGTGTCGAGGCCGAGCCAGTCGCTATCTGCCGACTCAAGCGCGTCGCGGCCGATTACAAAGGCGACGTCACCGGGTTGATGCCTGCGGTGGCGACCGCGCGCAATGGAAAACGCGTCGCTTTCGTCGGCGCCGGCCCGGCCTCGTTGACGGCCGTCCGCGACCTCGCGCCGCTCGGCTATGAATGCACGGTGTTCGATGCGGATGCGAAGGCCGGCGGCATGATCCGCAGCCAGATCCCGCGTTTTCGCCTGCCGGAAGAGGTGATCGACGAGGAGGTTGGCTACGTCACGCGGCTTGGCGACAATATCGGCATGCGGCTGGGCGTGCGCGTGGATAGCCTCAAGGCGCTTCTGGCCGAAGGTTATGACGCGGTTTTCGTCGGCTCGGGCGCTCCGCGGGGCCGCGATCTGGACATTCCTGGCCGGCGCGAGGCGGCGTCCCGCATCCATATTGGGATCGAGTGGCTCGCCAGCGTTTCCTTCGGCCATGTCGACGAGATCGGCAAGCGCGTGATCGTGCTCGGCGGCGGCAACACCGCCATGGATTGCTGCCGGTCCTCCAGGCGCCTGGGCGGCACGGATGTCACCGTCGTCGTGCGCTCTGGCTTCGACGAGATGAAAGCCTCGCCCTGGGAGAAGGAGGACGCGCAGCATGAGGGCATCCCCATCCTGAATTACCTCGTGCCGAAGGCGTTCCTGCACGATGACGGAAAACTCACCGGCATGAGCTTCGAGAAGGTGGCGCCGCGGCGCGACGATGAGGGTCGGCGCCAGTTGGTTGCCACCGGTGAGCCGGATGTGATCGTCCCCTGCGACGACGTGCTGATCGCGATCGGCCAGGAGAATTCCTTCCCCTGGATCGAGCGGGATATCGGTCTGGAGTTCGATCGCTGGAGCCTGCCGAAGGTCGATGCCAGGACGATGCAATCGACCATCCCGCACGTCTTCTTCGGCGGCGATGCCGCCTTCGGACCCAAGAACATCATCTGGGCGGTTGCGCATGGTCACGAGGCCGCGATCTCGATCGACCGCTATCTGCAAGGTGGCAACGTCGCCGATCGGCCGCCGCCCGGCGTGACCGTGTCGTCGCAGAAGATGGGCATCCACGAGTGGAGCTACGACAACGACATTTCAGCGGCGCTGCGCAAGAAGGTTCCCTGGCGGGATCTCGAAACCACGATGAAGGACATCAAGCTCGAGGTTGAACTTGGCTTCGATCCAAACCTCGCCTACGCCGAAGCGCAGCGCTGCCTCAACTGCGATGTCCAAACGGTTTTCACGCCGAAGCTTTGCATCGAATGCGATGCCTGCGTCGATATATGTCCCGTTGATTGCCTGACATTTACCGACAACGGCGATGAGGCGGATCTTCGAGCGCGACTGACCCAGCCGGCGCGGAATCCCGACCAGGATCTTTATGTCTCGGATATCCTGAAGACCGGCCGGATCATGGCCAAGGACGAGGATGTCTGCCTGCATTGCGGGCTTTGCGCCGAGCGTTGTCCGACCGGTGCCTGGGACATGCAGAAGACGCTGATACAGATGTCGCACGCGGGGTCGTCATGTCAGCACCGCTCGTGAGCACCAACGATTTCGTCGTCAAGTTTGCCAACGTCAACGGCTCGGGCTCGGCGAGCGCCAACCAGCTCTTCGGTCGAATCGTCCTGCGCATGGGCATTCCGGCGACACCGCGCAACATCTTCCCGTCGAACATCCAGGGCTTGCCGACATGGTACGAGGTCCGGATTTCCGAGGACGGTTGGCTGGGCAGCCGCGGCGGGGTCGACCTGATGGTGCCGATGAACCCGCAGACCTGGGACCAGGACATGGCGTCGATCGCGCCGGGTGGATATGTACTCTACGATTCCACCAAGCCGATGCCGGAGGCGAACTTCCGCGCCGACGTGACCCGGCTCGGTTTGCCACTGACATCGATGTGCAATGCGGCCTATGCCGATCCGCGCCAGCGTCAGCTGTTCAAGAACATCATGTATGTCGGCGCGCTCTCGGCGCTTATCGACATGGATGTCGCCGAGGCCGAGAAGCTGATCGGCGAGCAATTCCGCGGCAAGGAAAAGCTGATCAAGCCCAATGTCGATGCGTTCCGCATGGGTCGCGAGGCGGCGCAGCAAGCCTTCGACTGCCCGATCGGCCTGCGGCTGCGGCGCAGCGACAAGGTCGGCGACCGGATCATGGTCGATGGCAATGGTGCCGCTGCGCTGGGCGCGGTTTTCGGCGGGGCCACGGTGTGCGCATGGTATCCGATCACACCGTCCTCGTCGGTCGCGGAGGCCTTCACCAGCCATTGCCGCCGCTATCGCGGCGAGCCGGAGACCGGCAAGCGACGCTACGCTATCGTCCAGGCCGAGGACGAACTGGCATCGATCGGGATGGTGATCGGTGCCGCCTGGAACGGTGCCCGGGCCTTCACCTCCACCTCGGGACCCGGCATCTCGCTGATGCAGGAATTCATCGGGCTGGCCTATTTCGCCGAGATCCCGGCGGTGATCGTCGATGTCCAGCGCGGTGGACCCTCGACCGGCATGCCGACGCGCACGCAACAATGCGATATCCTCTCGGCGGCGTATGCCTCGCATGGCGATACCAAGCATGTGCTGCTGCTCCCCGAGGATCCGAAGGAATGCTTTGATTTCGGAGCGCTCGCCTTCGATCTCGCGGACCGGCTCCAGACGCCGATTTTCCTGATGCTCGACCTCGACATCGGCATGAACGAGCGTCTCTGTGCGCCTTTCCAGTGGGATGATTCGCGTCGTCTGGACCGCGGCAAGGTGATGCGCTTCGAGGATCTGGAGGCTGGAAGGAAATTCGGCCGTTATCTCGACATCGATGGCGATGGCATCCCCTACCGCACCCTGCCGGGCACGCATCCGTCCAAGGGTTCTTTTTTCACGCGCGGCACGACCAAGGATGCCTATGCGCGCTACACCGAGGAGGGGCCGGCCTATATCGAGAACATGGAGCGGCTGCTGCGAAAATTCGCGACCGCCCGCTCACTTGTCCCCGCTCCGGAAATCCGCAGCGCCGAGCAGCCGACGCGGATCGGTGCGATCCATTACGGATCGACATCCGCCGCCATGGCCGAAGCCTTGGACATGCTGCGACGCAAGGGCGCGCATGTCGACACGCTGCGGCTGCGCGGTTTCCCGTTTCCGGCCGAGGTCGAGGCCTTCATCGCCAGGTATGACCGGGTATTCGTCGTTGAGCAGAACCGCGACGCGCAGATGCGGAGCCTGCTGACGATCGAACTCGGGATCGACCCGGCGAGGCTGATCCCCGTGCTGCACTATGACGGCTCACCGATCACGGCGCGCTTCATCGCCGATGCGATCGGGCGCGAAGCTGCCATCGTTCCGTTCCGCAAGGCTGTGTCATGACCTATCTGCCGAAGCCCAAATTCCGCCATCCGTCGCTCCCCAGGAACAGGCTGGGCTTCACGCGACGGGATTATGAGGGCACCGTATCGACGCTTTGTGCGGGATGCGGCCACGATTCCATCTCGGCGGCGATCGTGCAGGCCTGTTTCGAACTGGATCTCGAGCCGCACCGCCTCGCTAAGCTTTCCGGCATCGGCTGCTCGTCGAAGACCCCGACCTACTTTCTGGGCAGCAGCCATGGCTTCAACTCCGTGCATGGCCGCATGCCCTCGGTGCTGACCGGCGCCAATCTCGCCAATCGCGAGCTCGTCTATCTAGGCGTATCCGGCGACGGCGATTCCGCATCGATCGGATTGGGACAATTCGCCCACGCGATCCGGCGCGGCGTCGATATGCTCTACATCGTCGAGAACAACGGCGTGTATGGCTTGACCAAGGGCCAGTTCTCGGCGACCGCCGATGCAGGCTCGAAAAGCAAATATGGCGCCGACAACAACGATTCCCCGATCGACATGGTATCGCTTGCGCTGCAGCTGGGCGCCACCTATGTCGCGCGCAGCTTCTCTGGTGACAAGACGCAGCTGGTGCCGCTGATTAAGGGCGCACTCGCCCATCGGGGCGCAGCCTTCATCGATTGCATCTCGCCCTGCGTTGCGTTCAACAATCATTCGGGCTCGACCAAGAGCTACGATTATGTGCGTGCCCATAACGAGGCGGTGAATGCGCTCGATTTCATGCCGGCGCGCGAGGCGATCGTCGTTGATTATGCGCCTGGCAAACTCGAGGAGGTCGAGCAACATGACGGCTCGATCCTCCGCCTGCGCAAGCTTGCGGCCGATTACGACGTCCATGACCGGATCGGCGCCATGACCCATCTGCAGCGCAAGGCTGCCGCGGGCGAGATCGCGACCGGACTGCTCTATGTCGACCCGGAGCCTACCGATCTGCATGCGCATCTGCAGACGGTTACGACGCCCCTCAACGCGCTGAGCGACGCTGAACTCGTGCCGGGCGCAGCCGCGCTGGCGAAGTTCAACGCGACGCGTCGCTGACGCCGCGCCAGCGGACCGGCGCCTGCGGAATCCCCCCCTCTGCCTGCGGGGCGGCCTGGGGCGCGTATGGATGTCGCGGCGTTGGCGATCAAGCGGGGGTGGTGATCAGCCTCCAGGCCCGTCCCTCATGATGTAGCCCATCAGGTCGCCCACATTGCGCTCGAGATCGCGGATGATGTCCTTGACGACATCACCAATCGAGATGACGCCGACGACCTTGGCACCGTCCAGGACGGGCATATGCCGGAACCCGCGTGCGGCCATCGTCGCCATGCATCGCTCGAGCGGGGCATCCGGTGTGACGGTCACGGGGTCTCGCGTCATCACTTGACTCACTTGTGTCAGCGTGGCGTCGAGTCCCGGAAGCAGCACCTTGATGGCGCAGTCGCCCTGGGTCACGATGCCGACGAGCACGTCTTCGTCGATGACGAGCACGGAACGAACGCGGTTGTCGCGCATCTTGCGCAAGGCCGCCACCACCCGGTCTCCGGACCGGACATGGATGAGCTGGCCAGATTTTTGGGCGAGCACGTTCTTGACTCTATTCATCGATCTCCTCCAATGGTCCGGACCGGTCAAGGATCGCGTGGCGCCCGGCAGGCCCAATCTTTCGCGCCGGCCTCCCAGGGGGGTCGTGGACCGGAAGGCCGAGGGTCGGACATGCCGTCATCGTCTTCTCCTGATCCTCGAGACGGCAAGGCGACTGGGCCAGGAGCGACACCACGTCCGGCCATCGACGGGCGCAAGATCGCTGCCAGAGGCTTGATGCTATCAATAGACGCTATCCGGTTTGGCTTGGCAACCGCCTGCAGCGCTCTTCAGATCGACACGGCAGACGCGCGGCCCTGTGGGCCATCGCCGTCGCTTTGCTTCGGTGCGCGCGGGCAGATCGGCGGATCGTGGCAAGTCGCGTGAACGGAAACGCGGGCCGAAAGGCGCGCGACGCGCCGACGACACCGGATGGCCCCGTCTCAGACCCAGCCGCCATCGACGACAATATGCCGGCTCTTGCAGGCGCCGAGCTCCGCGGAGGCGAGGAACAGCACGGTGCGGGCGATGTCGTCCGGGACCGATCTGCGCTTGAGGCACGCGCCGCGCCCGCGGCCTGCGGCGCATACGCATGTACCGCGTCGCCCCTTATCGAGACTGATCCAGCCCGCCGGTGCCGAGATCGACGCCCCTGCCAACCCGAACACGCCGGGGACCACACGCCAGGACCGAGATTCGGGCGCTTTTGCGCGCGCCGCCGCCGAACCCGCTTCCGCATCGACATTTGACAGGCAAGGCCGGATGGCGTTTGTTTTTTACTATCGAGCAAAAGGCGGCGGGTTATAGCCCCGATCGGCCTGCAGGTCGTCGGCCCGATGTACCGCGAGGACCTCGTCCTCAGGGCCGCCGCCGCCTTCGAGGCCGCGCGCCCCTTCGCGATGGCGCGGGCCTCGTGAGCGCGGGCCGGGCCGGGCACGCTGTCGACCACGGCACATGGATGTCCCGCATGACCACGAGACGCCTGCAGGCGAAGGAGCCGCAACGATGAAGAGGATCACGGCCCTTGGGGCGATGCTCGCGGCGGGCATCGCCATGTCCGCGCAGGGGCAGGGCTATCCCGCGCCTCGGGAAGGCACGTGGACGGCGAAGGATTTCCGCTTCCACACCGGCGAGGTGATACCCGAGCTCAGGCTCGCCTACACGACGATCGGCGACCCGGGCGGCGAGCCCGTGCTGATCCTCCACGGCACGGGCGGATCCGCGGGGTCGATGCTGACGCCCGGCTTCGCCGGCGAACTCTTCGGGCCGGGCCAGCCGCTCGACGCGACGAGGTACTTCATCGTCATCCCGGACGCGCTCGGGGCCGGAAAGTCCGCCAAGCCGTCGGACGGGCTGCGCGCGCGGTTCCCGGCCTACAACTACGACGACATGGTGCACGCCCAGCATCGCCTGCTGACCGAGGCGCTCGGCATCAGGCATCTGCGCCTCGTCCTCGGGAACTCGATGGGTGGCATGCATGCGTGGCTCTGGGGCACGACCCATCCCGACATGATGGACGCGCTGGTGCCGATGGCCTGCCAGCCGACGGAGATGTCCGCGCGCAACTGGATGATGCGACGGCTGATGATCGAGTCGATCCGGCGCGATCCGGC
Source organism: Alphaproteobacteria bacterium (assembly GCA_016869915.1). Taxonomy (GTDB): domain Bacteria; phylum Pseudomonadota; class Alphaproteobacteria; order CACIAM-22H2; family CACIAM-22H2; genus CAIOSQ01. The sequence continues at coordinate 6,614 of VGDA01000038.1, read as the reverse complement.
CTACATGGGGGGCGACTACGCGAGCCAGCCACCGAGCCTGCGCATCGCCAACGTCTTCTACGCGACCGGCACGAATGGCGGCACGCTCGCCTACCAGGCCCTCGTGCCGACGCGCGCGCTCGCGGACAGGATGGTCGCGGACCGGCTCGCCGCGCCGCCGCCGCTCGACGCCAACGACTTCCTGTACCAGTGGGAATCGTCGAAGGACTACAACCCCGAGCCGCTGCTCGGCCAGGTCAGGGCGCGGGTGCTGCTGGTCAACTCGGCGGACGACGAGCGCAACCCGCCGGAGACCGGGATCACCGAGCGGGCCCTGGCCAAGGTGCCGGGCGCGCGCCTGCTGCTGATCCCCGCCAGCGCCGAGACGCGCGGCCACGGCACGACCGGCATGGCGAAGTTCTGGAAGAAGGACCTCGAGGAGGTCCTCGCCACCGCCCCGCGGCGGAGGTAGCGGGCGGAAGCGCCATCGCGGCGCGCCGGACCCGGGCCTCGAGGCGCCTCGCGGAGAGGATCAGATCGAAAGCCCGCCGAGCGACTTGCCGCCATCGACGAACAGCGTCTGGCCGGTGACGAAGCTGGTCGCCGGGCTGGCGAAGAAGGCGATGGCATTCGCGATCTCGTCGGGAGACGCCGCCTTGCCGGAAGGTTCCAGCGCCTCCCACGCCGCGAACATCTCGGCCGGGGCCGAGCGTGTCATCGGCGTGTCCGTGAACCCGGGCGCGATGGAATTCACGGCGATGCGCGAAGCGCGCAGTTCCATGGCCATGGCCCGCGTCAGGCCGATGACGGCGGCCTTCGAGGCCACGTAATGCGCGAAGCGCGTGCCACCCAGCGCGCCGCGCGAGGAGATGGTGACGATGCGCCCGCCCGGCTTCATGCGCCGCGCGGCTTCCTGCGCCGGGATGAACGTGCCGACGACGTTGACGTCCAGCATCTGCCGGAAACGCGCCTCGTCGAGGTCGAGGAAGCGCGCGTCGTTGTAGATGCCGGCGGCCGTCACGAGGACGTCGATTCGGGGCTCGGCCGCGAACGCGGCCGCGACGCTCGCGCGCTCGCAGACATCGCAGGTCGCGGCCGCGCAATCGAATCCCGCCTCGCGCAGCGCCGCGCCCTCGCGCTCGAGGGCCGGGCCGGACCTGTCGAGCATCACGACGCGGAATCCGTCGCGGGCAAGGCGTTGCGCCGCCGCAAGGCCGATGCCCTGCGCGGCACCCGTCACGAAGGCGATCTGCTTCTCTTTCATCGCCGCTACTGGTAGCCGACCGGGCTTGCCGACGATAGCGCGATCGCGCGCCGCCCTCGTGGCGCGAGGTTCAACGCAGCCCGAAGCGCTGCGCGAGCAGGTCCGGGTCGTCGAAATGGCGCGTGCCGACATTTGACAGGCAAGGCCGGATGGCGTTTGTTTTTCCTATCGAGCCGTCGTGGCGCCGTCGAAAGGGCGACCGAGGAAGAGCCGCAGGGCGTGATCGTCGAGGGAAGTCACCCTGGGATCATTTGTCTCCGATCGACACCGATCCCGCCCCGTCTCGGCGCGTCCTGGAGTCGATCTCAGCGGACCCGGGGACATTCTCTCCAGGGCAGGAATTCCATCTGGAATTCCTGCCCTGGAGAGGCTTTGCCCGCACGGCAAACCGCGCAAAAGCCACGCTGGATCGTTATTCCCCGGATCGTTATTCCCCCTGGATCGTTATTCCCCGAAGAAATCGATACTGACCCCGATTTTCCGCTAGGGCGCGGTAGCGAGCGCGAGGCCGTCGATCGCGATGGCGCGGTGTTGGCGCGCGGAGCGCTCGGCGGCGAGGCCGATGGCGACGGCCTTGAGGCCGTCGAGCATCGTCACCTCGACGGGGGCGCCGTCGAGCACGGCGCGGCGGAAGCCGAGATGCTGGAAATAGGTCGAGCCGTGATGGTCGCCGGCGCGCAGCAGCGTCTCGTCGACAGGCACGGGCCGGCGCACCGGCGCCTGGGTGGCACGCGGCGACAGCTCGATCTCGGCGGTGCGCTCGGCGCCGCCGGGCCAGAAGCGCGCCGGCCCGGGGATGAAGCACTCCACGCGCGCCGCGTCGCCGGTGGCGGTGATCGTCTCCTGCCAGTAGGCGCCCTCGGCGAACATGCAAAGATCGAGCATCGCGCGGATGCCAGAACGGAAATCGACGATCACGAAGGCGTTGTCGAGGATGTCGGGCACAGCGCCGTCATGGCGCTCGTCCCGGTGGTTCACGTCGGCGGCGCCCGAGGCGTAGACGCGCACCGGCTCGTCCTCGGCGATCAGCCGCATCAGATCGAAGTAGTGGCAGCATTTCTCGACCAGCGTGCCGCCGGTGCGCCGCGCGAAGCGGTTCCAGTCGCCGACCTTGGCGAGGAACGGATAGCGGTGCTCGCGGATCGCGAGCATGCGCAGCCGACCGACCGCGCCCTCGCGCACCTCGCGGCGCAGCTCGGCGACCGGCGGCATGTAGCGATACTCCATCGCTACCCAGATCGGCGCGCGATGCGACGCGGCCGCCGCGGCGAGCGGCGCGCAATCCTCGATGCGCGTGCAGGCCGGCTTCTCCACCAGCACGGCGTGCGCGCGCGGCGCCGCGAAGACGTCGGCGAGGATGGCGGCATGCGTGTCGTTGGGGCTGGCGATCACCAGCGCATCGATCTCGCCGCGCGCGAGCAGCGCGCGATGATCGGCGAAGACCGCGGGCGCCTCGCCGAACAGGTCGTGGGCGAGGCGCGCGCTCTGCGCAAGCGAGGCCTCCACCGGATCCGACAGCGCCGTCACGCGCGAGCCCGGCACGAGCTGGAGGTTGCGCAGATGCTCGCGCCCCATCATGCCCGCGCCGATCAGTCCGTAGCGCAGCGTCTCGACCATGGTCAGCCCTTCACGCCGCCGGAGGACAGGCCACCGATGACCCTTTCCTGGAACACCGCGATCAGGATCGCGATCGGCACGATGGCGACGATCAGGGCCGCCGAGATGATCGGCCAGGGGAAGGCGAACTCGCCCTGGTAAAGCGTGATGCCGACCGGCAGCATGCGCATCGTCTGGCGGCTGTTGAGCGTCAGCGCCAGCAGAAACTCGTCCCAGGCGTTGACGAAGGCGAGGATGGCGGCGGTGAAGACGCCGGGCCCCGCCAGCGGGATCACCACGCGCCAGAGTGCTCCGATGCGCGTGCAGCCGTCGATCATAGCGGCGTTCTCGAGATCGGCGGGGATGTCCTGGAAGAAGCTCGCCATCACCAGCGTGCAGACCGGCATGCTGAGCACGACGTAGGGCAGGATCAGCGCGAGATGCGTGTTGAGCAGGCCGAGCCCGCGCATGGTCTGGAACAGCGGCACCATCAGCGCGATCAGCGGGAACATCGCGATCGCCAGGATCGACTGCAGGATGAGGTCGCGATAGGGCAGTCGCAGCCGCGTGAGCGCATAGGCCGCGAGCGCCGAGACCACGACGCAGATCACGGTCGAGAGCGTGGCGACGACGAGGCTGTTCCACATGAACAGCGGCAGCGGCTGGTCGGCGAAGGCGCGCAGGTAGTTGGCGATCGTCGGATCCTGCGGCCACCAGGTGATCGGGTAGCGCATCAGCTCGCTCTCGGTCTTGAGCGAGGTGAACAGGATCCACAGCACCGGCAGGAAGCCGTTGGCGGCGACGATCAGCGCCGCGATCCACACCATGCGTCGGCGCGGCAGCGTCATGGCGCGTCCTCGCGGCGGCGCGTGTGGCGCAGATAGACCGAGGTCGCGACGGCGCTGAGCGCGAACATCAGCACCGCGAGCGCCGAGCCGTAGCCGAAATCGAGGAAGTCGATCGTGGTCTTGTGGATGTACATCGCCAGGGTCTCTGTGGAATCGCCGGGCCCGCCGCCGGTCATCGCATAGGGGATGTCGAAGGTTTGGATCGCGGTGATCGTGCGGAAGATCAGCGCCACCACGATCGCCGGGCGCAGCAGCGGCAGCGTGATGCGCCAGAAGCGCTGCCAGCGCGTCGCACCGTCGACCTCCGCCGCCTCGTAGAGTTCCCTGGGAATCGTCTGCAGGCCGGCGAGCAGCACCAGGGCGACGAAGGAGGAGGTCTTCCAGACGATCGCGAGGCAGACCGCGAAGAAGGCAAGGCCCGGGCGCGAGAGCCATTGCAGCGGCTCGAAGCCGAGCGCCACCACGACGTCGTTCACGATCCCCTGCCGGTACTCGAAGAACCAGCGGAAGATCAGGCCGGCGAAGACGACCGGCAGCGCCCAGGGCAACAGCAGGCCGAGGCGCACCGGCCATTTGACGCGGAACGGCAGGTTGGCGAGCAGGGCGAGGCCGAGCCCGACCACGACCGCGCCGGGCACGGTGATCACGACGAAGAGCAGCGTGTTGAGCGTCGCGCCCCAGAATCGGTCGTCGGCGAAGGCGTAGGCGTAGTTCTCGAAGCCCACGAAGGGCGCGGTCCCGGCGCGCGTGCCCTGGTCGAGCTGGTGGAAGCTGCTGACCAGCAGCCGCCAGACCGGATAGACGACCACCAGCCCCAGCAGCAGCGCCGCCGGGGTCAGCATGGCGAAGCCGAGAAGCCGCTCGCCGCGCTCGAGCGGCCCCAGCCGGCCCGCCATCGCTCGCCTCCGTCAGCGCATCGCGCGCGGCAGGCGGCCGTTCATGTCGCCGAGCGCCTGCTCCGCGGTCTTCGTGCCGGCGAGGAAGGCGTTGACGTTGGTGCGGATGATGTCGCTGACCTCGGGGTAGCGCGGGCTGACCGGGCGCGAGCGCGCGGTCTTCACGACCGGCAGCGCGTCCTTGAACCAGGGATTCGCCTTCAGCACCTCGGCATCGTCGTAGACCTCGGGGAAGACCGGGAGATGCGAGGCGAAGATCGCCTGCATCTTCGAGACCTCGGGCGAGGACAGGAAGCGCACCAGCTTCACCGCCTCCTCCTTGCTCTTCGAGAAGGCCGAGACGGCGAGCTGCCAGCCGCCGATGCAGGTCGCGGGCTGGCCACCGACGAAGCCCGGCAGCGGCACCACGCCGATCCTGCCCTTCACCTGGCTGTCGGCGTCGTTCTCGACGCGGTTCCAGACATAGCCCCAGTTCATCGCGTAGAGCAGGTTGCCGGCCTGGAGATTGAGCCGGATGCGATCGGTGACGATCTCCGCGAGATTGGGCGGCGTCACGTTCGCCGCGCGCATGTCGCTCCACAGCTTGAGCGCCCTCTGCGCCGCCGGCGTGGCGACGTTGACGCGCCCGCCCTCGACGAGAGCGCCGCCCGCCCCCCAGAGCGGCACCAGGAAGGTGCACACCGTGCCCTCGATCGGCGCGCCGGCGGTCTGGAAGCCGGCGAGATTGGCGTTGCCCTCGGCGGCGAGCACCTTGCGCGCGCCCTCGATCAGCGCCTCCCAGTTCGCCGGCGGTTCCACGCCGTGCTTCGCCAGCAGGTCCTTGCGGTAGTAGAGGAACTGCGCGTCGGCGAAATAGGGCAAAGCCATCACCTTGCCGTCGACCACGTTCGCCTCGCGATAGGCCGGCAGATAGCGGGCCATCACCGCGTCGCGCTCGGCCCCGAGATACCCATCGAGCGGCTCGGCCCAGCCCTGGGTCGCCCATTGCGCCGGCCGGATGACGTCGATCAGCACGACGTCCAGCGCTGTGTCCTTCGCCGAGAGCACGGTGTTGAGATATTGCTGCTGCTGTTCGGAGGTCGCGCCGCCGACCTCGATCTCGACCTTCACGCCGGGATTGCGCTGCTGATAGACGTCGACGATCTGCCGCATCACGTCGGGACGCTGCTGCCCGCCGGTGAAGATCCTGAGCGTCGTCTGCTGCGCGAGTGCGGCACCGGCCGCGAGCGCGACCGCCAGCGCCGACACCGTCCCGACCAGCCGCGACGCGATTCTGCGATTTGCCATGACGCACCTCCCATCCGAAGCCTGCCCCACGATAGAGGGAGCCGGAAGACGAGTGCCAGCCCATTGCGGTTCGGGCAAGGCCAAGCGTCTCTGCGCCGAGATCGGCGGCTTCAGCCTGCATGCGGCGACGCGCTGCCGGGCCGGTGATCGCTTCCGGCTGGCGCGCCTGTGCCGCTACGTCATGCGCCCGGCCTTCGCCGACGACCAGTTGAGCTGGGACGGCGCCGCGCGCGTGACGTTCGAACTCAAGACGCCCTGGCGCGACGGCACCACCCATCTCGAGATGACGCCGATCGACTTCATGGAACGCCTGGCAGCCCTGGTGCCCCGCCCGCGTCTTCACTTGATCCGCTTCCACGGTGTCCTCGCGCCGAATGCGAAACTGCGTGCGATGGTCGTCCCGCAATCGCCCGGATCCGCGCGCCCCAGGCATGACGGCCGCCCACCGGGCGGCGCCGACGCGGCGGCTTCGGTCGGTCGAGCGGATGCGCCCGCGCCTCGGCCGGGCTTGCGCTGGGCAGATCTCCTGCGCCGGGTCTACGACATCGACATGCGCAACCTACCCGAATTGCGGCCAGGGCAGGCTTGAGCCCATCGCGAAGATCCTCGACCCGGACGTCATCGCCCGCATCCTCGCCGCAATGGACCGCTTCGCGCGGGCGCCGCGCGCCAGCCGCCATCCGCGCCGGGCGCGAGGCGCGGCCCGGCGGGCGGCGATGCCGGCATGGGGGGCGGGGCCTTCAG
>VGDA01000037.1 GCA_016869915.1 Alphaproteobacteria bacterium | reverse complement strand
GGCGAGCAGCGCCGCCGACACGAGGTCGCCCGGCGCGACCAACGCCGCGCCGGACGCCGCGCTGCCCATGACGAAGAGGTAGAAGTGCGGGAAGGCCTTGCGCAGCGCCTTCCCGGCCTCTGGCGGCGACATCACTGAGAAGAGGAAAGCCGCGAGGCCCGCGGAGAAAAGGACCATGCCGCCGAAGAGCAGCGCGGTGGCGAGGAGCGCGGCGACCTGCATCATGATGTCCTCCCGTGGATCCCGTCGGCGCCGGATCGCAGGCGCGGGACGGCATAGGGAACGCGGGCGCGGTAGCGCGCGAATTCCTCGCCATGGCGCGCGGCGAGGCGGCGCTCCTTGAGCATCGGCGCCAGCAGGCAATAGGCGGTCAGCGCCAGGGCGAGGGCGAGCTGGTCCGGCGTCCAGGTCGGCACGGTCCAGAGCGTCAGCGCGAAGGCCACGTAGATCGGGTGGCGCACGAGGCGGAACAGGCCGCGCGTCGGCATCGCGGGGAAGGACGGCCTGCGCGCCGCCATCAGCGACATCCAGCCGAGCGCGCCGGACTGCACCTCGGCGCCCGCGTCGAAGCTGGCCTTGGCGAGCAGGATCCAGCTTGCGCCATAGGCGCCGCAGGCGACCCAGGACGCGGCGCCCTCGGCGCGCCACCAGGTGATCCCCGACGGCGTCCACAGCGCGAAGAAGCGCAGGAGCTGGACCGAGGCGACGATCGCGTAGCTCGTGGTGGAGAGCGTGGCGCCGTGCGGGCGCGGGGCGAGGCGCGCGAGCAGGCGCTCGCCCGGTCCGGAGAGCAGGAAGGAATGCGCGAGCGGGAACTGCGCGACGAGCGCGGCATTGGCCAGCGCCGCCCAGGGCCAGGGAACGGTCCCGAGGCCGGCGCCCATGCCGTGGAACATGCCCGCGACCATCGCGAGCACGGCGGCGGCGAAGATCGCATGGCAGGCGGCGCCATAGCACAAGGCCAGCGCGATGCGCCGCGCCCCCGGCGGCGGCCGGCATGCATCGCGGGCGAGGGCGGCGAGGCGTCGGAGGTTTGGTTCGGATGTCACGGCGCGCGCGACGTATGGCGGCCGGCCTGCCTGTCAATGTCGGGCCGCCGCTGGTAGCCGCGCGGAGGGTTGTGGCAGTCTCGCGCGCGACGCGAAGGGGGCGTCGACGAGGCGATGGATCCGCTGGCCCTTGATGTCCAGGCGACGAGCCGGGGCGCGCCCCGGGCGGGCCGCCATGGCTGAGGCGCCGCTGCTCGCGGTCGAGGGCCTGACGGTCGCCATGGGCGGCACGCCGGTGCTCGAGGACGTGTCCTTCTCGATCGCGCCTGGCGAGACGCTGGGCCTCGTCGGCGAGTCGGGCTGCGGCAAGAGCGTGACGGCGCTCTCCGCGATGCGCCTTCTGCCGCATCCGCCGGCGCGCGTGCTCGGCGGGCGGATCCTGTTCGAGGGCGAGGACATGCTCGCGCTCGACGACGCGCGTCTGCGGGCGATCCGCGGCAACCGCATCGGCATGATCTTCCAGGAGCCGATGACCTCGCTGAACCCCGTCTTCACGATCGGCGACCAGATCGCGGAGAGCCTCGTCGTGCATCGCGGCGCGTCGGGCGCGGCCGCGCTCGGCGAGGCGGCACGGCTGCTCGACCTCGTAGGCATCCCGGCCGCGCGCGGCCAGCTCGGCCGCTACCCGCACGAGCTCTCCGGCGGCCAGCGCCAGCGCGTGATGATCGCCATCGCGCTCGCGTGCCGGCCGCGGCTGCTGGTCGCCGACGAGCCGACCACGGCGCTCGACGTGACCGTGCAGGCGCAGATCCTCGACCTCGTCGGCAGGCTGCGCCGCGAGATGGGCATGGCCGTTCTGCTGATCACCCACGACCTCGGCGTGGTCGCCGAGACCTGCGATCGCGTCGCGGTGATGTACGCAGGGCGCATCGTCGAGGAGGCGCCCGCGTCGCGCATCTTCGCCGTGCCGCGCCATCGCTACACGCAGGCGCTGCTGCGCACCATGCCGGCGGCGAACCCGCCGGGGCGCAGGCTGCCCTCGATCGCGGGCACGGTACCGCCACCGGGTGCGCGCGGCGCGGGCTGCGCCTTCGCGCCGCGCTGCGCCGCCGCCCTGCCGCGCTGCGCCGGCGAACTTCCGCCGATCGCCGGCGCGCCGCATCGCGTGGGCTGCTGGAACCCCGCGGAGGCGGCATGAGCCCGCTGCTCGAGGTCCGCGACCTCCACGTGCGCTACGAGGCGCGCGGCGGCACCATCCGCGCGGTCGATGGGGTCGGCTTCTCGCTCGCGCGCGGCGAGGTGCTCGGCGTCGTCGGCGAGTCCGGCTGCGGCAAGTCCACGCTCGGCCGCGCCATCCTGCGCCTCGTCGAGCCGGCCGCGGGGACGATCGTCTTCGACGGCGAGGACATCACGCGCCTCGACCGGCGCGGCATGGTCGCGCGGCGGCGCGACATGCAGGTCGTCTTCCAGGACCCGTTCGGCGCGCTCAACCCGCGCCACCGCGTCGGCGAGATCGTCGGCGAGCCGCTGGTCGTGCACCGGGTCGGCGACCGCGCTTCGCGGGCGGCGCGCGTCGCTGAGCTGCTCGAGCTGGTGGGCCTGCCTCCCGACGCCGCGCGCCGGCACCCGCATGAATTCTCGGGCGGCCAGCGCCAGCGCATCGCCATCGCCCGCGCGCTCGCGCTGGAGCCGCGGCTGCTGGTCGCGGACGAGCCGGTCTCCGCGCTCGACGTGTCGATCCAGTCGCAGGTCATCAACCTGCTGTCGGACCTGCGCGCGAGGCTCGGCCTGTCGATGGTCTTCATCAGCCACGACCTGTCGGTCGTCCGCCACGTGAGTGATCGCATCGCCGTCATGTATCTCGGCCGCATCGTCGAGATCGGCGCCGCCGCCGAGGTCTTCGACGCCCCGGCCCATCCCTATGCGCGCGCGCTGCTCTCGGCCGTGCCGCATGTCGATCCGTCGCGCCGTCGCGACCGCATCCTCCTCCAGGGCGAGATGCCGGATCCCGCGCACCCGCCCGGCGGCTGCGCCTTCCGCACGCGCTGCCCGGCCGCCGAGCCGCGCTGCGCGGCGTCCGCGCCCGCCCTCGCCGCGCGCCGCATCGCCGGCGCGCCGCCGCGCGAGGCCGCCTGTCACCTGCTGGAGGCCGCATGAGCATCGAGGCCATCGCCGAAGCCGGCTTCGCACCCGTCGCCGCGTCGATCGCGGCGGGACGCATCCCCGGCGCCGTGCTGGGCGTGCTGCGCGCCGACGGCGCCATGGCCGTGCGCTTCGGCGGCGCGGCGCAGCTCGAGCCGGCGCGCGTCGCGGCGACGCGCGCGACGACCTGGGACCTCGCCTCGCTGACCAAGCCGATCTTCACCACGACCGCGATCCTGCGGCTCGTCGAGCAGGGGCGTATCGCCCTCGACGACGCGCTGTCGCGCGCGATCCCGGACCTGCGGCAATACGACATGGACGCCGCGGAGCGACGGCTCACCTTCCGCCAGTGCCTCGCCCACGCGACCTTCCTGCCGGCGGTCGAGCCGCTCTACACGCTGGGCCAGGACCCGGACACGCTGCGCGCCTACGTGCTGCAGCGCGCGTGGCGCCACGGCCCGAGCGTCTATTCCGACATCAACTTCATCCTGCTGGGCATCGCGCTCGAGCGGCTGTCGGGCCGCAGGCTGGGCGAGCACGATCCCGGCCCCGGCCTCTCCTTCCGGCCCGATCCCGCGTCCTGCGCCGCGACCGAGCGCTGCACCTGGCGCGGGCGCGTGATGCGCGGCGAGGTGCATGACGAGAACGCCTTCGCGCTCGGCGGTGCCGCGGGCCATGCGGGATTGTTCGGCGACATCGATGGCGTGCTCGGCTTCGCGCGCCGCCTGATGGCGGGCGAGGCGCTCGGCCCCGCGATGCTCGCCGAGATCCGCGCGCCGCATTCCGCGCGCCGCACGCCGGGCTGGGAGATCCGCCACCCGGACTGGGCGGGCGGCCAGGCGTGCTCGCCCTCGACGATCGGCCACACGGGCTTCACCGGCACCGGCCTTTGGATCGACTGGGAGCGCGGCCTCGCATGGTCCGTCCTGTCGAACCGCGTCCACCCGACGCGCCACGCGGAGACCGGGATACAGCCGATGCGCCGCGCCGCGGGAGACGCCATCATCGCGGCATTCGACGCAACGATTCGCACGAGGGGAAGCGCATGAGACTCAGGGACAAGGTCGCGATCGTCACCGGCGCGGCCTCGGGCATCGGGCGCGCGACCTTCGACCTGTTCCTCGCCGAGGGCGCGCGCGTCGCCGCCGTCGATCGCGACGGCGAGGCGCTGGCCGCGCAATGCGCTGGCCGCGACGCCGCGATGGCGATCGCCGGCGACGTCGTCGACGAGGGCTTCGCGCGCCGCGCGATCGCCGAGGTCGTGGCGCGCTGGGGACGGCTCGACGCGATGGTCACCGCGGCGGGCATCTCGCTCGGCCAGCCGGCGCTGACGACCGAGCTCGAGGCCTGGGACAAGGTCTTCGCGGTCAACGCGAAGGGCACCTTCCTGTGGGCGCGCGAGGCGCTGCGCGTCATGGAGAAGGCGCGCAGCGGCTCGATCGTCACCATCGCCTCGCAGCTCGCCTTCGCGGGCGGGCGCGGCAACGCGGCCTATGTGGCCTCGAAGGGCGCGGTGGTCAGCCTCACGCGCTCGATCGCGCTCGACTACGCGGCGAGCGGCGTGCGCTGCAACTGCGTGCTGCCCGGCGCGACCGACACGCCGATGCTGCGCCGCGCCTTCGCGCGCAACCCCGACCCAGCGGCGGCCGAGGCGCGCTCGCGCGGGCGCCACGCGATGGACCGCTTCGGCAGGCCCGAGGAGACCGCGCGCGCCATCCTGTTCCTCGCGAGCGACGACTCGCCCTTCACCACCGGCGCCATGCTGCCCGTCGAGGGCGGCTGGATGGTCGCGTGAGCCAACTCGCCTCGAATTCCAGCCAGGAGCCTTCCAGCATGCATCCTTCCAGAGCCTTGTCGCTCGCCGCGGCCTTCGCGGCGTTCCTCGGACTCGCGTCCTTGCCGACCCCGTCGGCCGCGCAGGTCCGCACGCTGGTCGTCGCCGCCTCGGGCACGCCCGAGGGCTTCGACGGCGACGCGCTGCGCCCGCACACGCAGGAGACGGTGGTCCAGGTCTACGACCCGCTGGTCGTCTATGCGCGCACGAAGGACGCGCAGGGCAGGGAGGTCCTCGATTCCTCGCGCGTCGTGCCGAACCTCGCCGAGTCCTGGACGGTCGACGCGGACGGCAAGCGCTATGTCTTCAAGCTGCGCCAGGGCGTCAGGAGCTTCCGCGGCAACGAGCTGACCGCGGCGGATGTCGAGTGGAGCTGGGCGAAGTCCTTCGCGCAGAAGCGCACCGGCAACTTCATCGCCAGCGTCTCGAGCGTTTCGGGCGTGAAGGCGCTGTCGCGCCACGAGGTCGAGTTCACGCTGTCCGCGCCGAGCTCCATCTTCCTCAAGGCGCTGACTCTCTACGTGCCGGGGATCTACGATTCCACCGAGCTGCGCAAGCACGCGACGACGGAGGATCCCTGGGCCCTGAAGTGGCTGGAGCAGAACACCGCCGGCTTCGGCCCGTACCACCTGGAGAGCGTGCGCTCGGGCGAGCAGGCAGTCTTCGTCGCCAACCCCAACTACTTCCGCGGCCAGCCGCATTTCGGGCGCGTCGTCTATCGCGCGGTGCCATCCGGCGCGAGCCGCGTGACGCTGCTCAAGGGCGGGCAGGTGCAGTGGATCGAGCGGCCGAACATCCTGCAGGTCGAGGACCTGAAGGCCGATCGCCGCGTCAAGGTCGACCAGACCGATGGGCGGCTCTTCGCGGCGCTCTGGATGAACGCCAGGTTCGCGCCCTTCTCCGACCTGCGGGTGCGCCAGGCGCTCAACCACGCGATCGACCGCGAGGCGATCCTCAAGGCGGTGTTCCGCGGCGAGGCGGTGCCGGCGCGCAGCTTCATCGCGCCGTCGATCGACGGGCAGGACCAGTCCTTCTTCGCCTTCTCGCACGATCCCGCGCGCGCGCGACAGCTGCTGGCCGAGGCGGGCCACGCCTCGGGCCTGTCGGTCGAGATCCTCTACTCCGACATCTACTGGTGGCTGGAGGCGATGGCGATCCAGGCGGCCGACCAGCTCAAGGCCGTCGGCGTCGCCGCGACGCCGCGGCGCGTGACGGCGAGCGACATGCGCGCGCGCTTCGCGCCGAACGTGCGCGACATGCCGCTCTTCGCGTGGGAGGACGGCCCGCTGGTGCTCGACGCCGGCTACGCGGCCTTCCTGCTGCTGCACAGCCAGGGCGCCGCGAACCGCAACGGCTACAACAACCCCGAGGTCGATGCGCTCGTCCTGCGCATCCGCCAGGAGCTCGACCGCGACGCGCGCAACGCGCTTCTCAAGGACCTGCAGCGCATCGTGATGGCGGACACGCCGTGGATCCTGACCTTCTACCCGACGCTGTTCGAGGCGATGGCCCCGAACATCGAGGGCTGGGTCTCGCATCCCGACGACCACGAGCGCTGGGCGGACCTGCGCGAGCGGCGCTGAGGGCCCCGAAGCCGGGCGGCGCGCGGACGCGCCGCCGCCCGGTCCTTCAGGCGGCGAGCATCGCCTCGATCGTGCGCTGCACGGCGAGCGCCTCGTCGAAGGTCGCCAGCGTCTGCGGCCGGCCCTCCAGCAGCGCGGCGAGTTGGTCCAGCTGGCGCTGGCCGGCCTGCGCGCGCAGGTCCTCCACGCCGCCGGGCATCGCGGGCGCCCAGCCGCCATCCGCGCCGCGGCGTTCCAGCGCGTACCAGTCGCGCATGCGGATCGCGCCGCGCTCGCCCGCCACGGTCCAGAGATTGGTGTCGGAGACGTCGCCGCGGACCGCGGCGTCGACCGCGACCTCGATCCCGTTGCCCGAGAGCGTCGCGACCAGGGCGGTCTCGGCGCTCCGGCCATCGGCGGGCCAGGAGACGCGCGCGTCGCGCAGCGCCAGCGGCCCCGCCAGCCGCTGCGTCGCGAACACGAAATGCGACAGGACCTCGCGCGCGAAGCCACCCTCGATGCGCTCGCCCAGCCACGGCCCGGCCTGCTGCCAGTCGCGCGGCCAGCGCGCGAAGCTGGCGGAGACCTCGATCCGGCGCAGCGTGCCGAGCGAGCCCGCGCGCGCGGCGTCGACGATCGCCTGGAACGAGGCCGAGGACGCGAAGGAGAAGTTCACCGCCGCGGGCCTGGCCTCGCGCGCCACGCGCGCGGCCAGCGCCTCGCCGGCCGCCATGTCGTGGGTCAGCGGCTTCTCGCAGAACACCGCCTTGCCCGCGTCGAAGGCGAGGTGGCAGAGCGCGGGATGGCTCGCCGGGGGCGAGGCGATGTAGACGCAGCCGACATCGGCGCGCGCCATGATCGCCTCGGGCCCCGCGGCGATGGCCGCCCCGGGCGCCTCGCGCGCGGCGGCGGCGCAGGCCTCCGGCGACGGGTCCCACATCGCCGCGATGCGGAACCCGCCATGCTGGACCAGCCGGCCGATCATGCGCCGGCCCATGATGCCGAGGCCTATCAGCGCGATGCCATGCGCCATGGCGGGCCTCACGCGACCAGCGCGTCGATCTCGGCCGTGGCGACGCCGACCTTGCGCGCGGCGTCCTGCATCTGCGCGATCGTGTTGTCGTCGAGCGGGATGCCGCGCGCCAGTCGGTCGGCGCGCGTCCTGCGCTCCGGCTCGCCCGGCGCCAGCACCTCGCCGCCGGCCTCGACCGGCTTGCACTTCTTCATCCAGTCGACGAACTGCCGCGCCTCGGAGTCGATCGCGCTGGCGTCGCCGAGTCGACGCAGGTCGATCACGATCGACAGCATGTTGTTGTGCACGGTCCCCACGTTCGGGTGGCCGTCGTGGTTGCAGCCGCCGCCCGACAGCGCGCCCGCGAGCAGGTCGCAGAAGAAGGCGAGGCCGTAGCCCTTGTGGTCGCCGAAGGGCGCGAGCGCGCCGGGTGGCGGGCCGTAGAGGTCGTTGGGGTCGAGCGACGGCTTGCCCTTGCCATCCACGACGCAGCCCGGGGGCAGGTCGATGCCCTTGTTGCGCGCGACCTGCACCTTGCCCTCGGCGACCTTGGAGGTCGCGAAGTCGAGCACGATCGGCTCGCGGCCCTCGATCGGCATCGCGCAGCAGAACGGGTTGGTCGACATCCGGCGCTCGCGCCCGCCCCAGGGCGCCACGAGGCCGCCGGCATGGACGACGTTGACGAAATGGATCGAGGCGCAGCCCTCGGCGGCGCAGGCCTCGGCCCAGTCGCCGATGCGGCCCAGGTGGTGCGCGTGCTTGAGCGCGACCAGCGCCACGCCGGTCTTGCGCGCCTTGGCGATCGCGATCGCCATCGCCTCGCCGCCGAGCACCTGGCCGTAGCCGCCCTGGCCGTCGAGGATCGCGAAGCCGTCGGCCTCGGCGACGACCTTCACGTGCATGTTCGGCCGGATCTTCCCCTCGCCGAGCCAGCCGATATAGGAGGTCACGCGCACGACGCCGTGGGAATCGTGGCCCATCAGGTTCGAATCCACGAGCCGCTTCGCGATCATGTCGGCCTCGTGCGTGCTGCTGCTGGCCTTCGCGAAGACCGCCGCCACGAAGCGGCGCAGCCTGTCGTCCTTGATGTGCTTCACGTCCGTCCTCCGATAGCGATCAGGTTGTCGAGGGGCTCGCCGCGGGCGAGCCGGTCGAGGTTGGCGGCCATGGCGCGCGTGCGACGCTGCACCGTGCCCGTGGTCCAGCCCGCGATATGCGCGCTCAGGATCACGTTGTCGAGCAGGTCGAAGCGATGCGGCCATTCCGCCGTCGCCTGCCGGGGCACCGTCGGGTAGCGCCACCACGTGTCGATCACCGCGCCGCCGATGCGCCGCCCCGCCAGCGCGGCGTGCAGGGCGGCCTCGTCGATGACGGGCCCGCGCGCCACGTTCACGATCACCGCGTGGGGCTGCATCGCGCCGAGGACGCGCGCGTCGACCAGCCCGCGCGTCTCGTCGGTCAGCGCGCAGCCCAGCACGACGAAGTCGGCGCCGCGCACGGCCTCGGCCAGGCGATCGAGCCCGTACATCGCGTCGACGTTCGGCTCGTCGGCGCGCACGGTGCGGTTGACGCCGAGGACCCGCATGTCGAAGGCCTTGGCGCGCTTCGCCACCGCCTTGCCGATGCGGCCCATGCCGACGATGGCGACCGTGCTGCCGGCCAACTCGCCATCCGGCGCGCCGCCGAAGCGGCTCGAGCGCGACCAGTCGCCGCGGCGCATGTCGGCATCGGCGGCGGCGAGGCGGATGCTCCACTCGAGCATCGCCAGCATCGCGTATTCCGAGCAGCCCGGCTCGTGCTCGAAGCAGTTGCACAGCGACGTGCCTGCGGGCAGCGCCGGGATCTGGATCCCGTCATAGCCCGCGCCGGGGACCTGCAGCAGCCGGAGCCTGGGCGCTGGCGGCGCGGCCTTCGTGAAGGCGATGCCGATCGCGGCGTCGGCCTCGGCGAGGCCGCGCACGACGTCGGCGTCGTCCATGGCGCCGCCGGTCTCCACCAGCTCCCATTTCGTGGAAAGCATCTTCTCGAGGCCGGCGCGGAACGGGTGCACCGCGGGGCCCATAAGGAGTGCGCGCATGTTCAGTTGCCCATCACGAGGTTGGGGAGGAAGAGGACGATCGCCGGGAAGTAGGTGACCATGAGGAGGACCGCGACCAGCGCGATCACGAAGGGCCAGATCTCGCGGGCGAACTCGGCGACCTGGATGCGCGCGATGCGGCAGGTGATGAACATCGACATGCCGACCGGCGGCGTGATCAGCCCGATCATGAGGTTGAGGGTGAACATGACGCCGAAATGCACGGGATCGATGCCGAGCGTCTTGATCAGCGGCAGCAGGACCGGCACCAGCAGGATCATCAGCGACAGCGTCTCGAGGAAGCAGCCGAGGACCAGAAGGATCACGTTGAGGACGAGCAGGATGACGAACGGGTCGGTCGACACCGATGTGACGAGGCGCACGAGCTGCGGCCCGGCCTGCTCGCGCGTCAGCACCCAGGCGAGCAGCGCAGAGGCCGCGACGATGAACATCACCGTCGCCGTCGTCATCGCCGCCTCGCCGAAGATGGCGAAGGTCGAGTCCCAGTTGAGCTCGCGATACACGACCGTGCCCAGGAAGAGCGCGTAGAGCACGGCGAGGACCGAGGCCTCGGTGGGCGTGACGACGCCGCCGGCGATGCCCCAGACGATGATCGCGGGCAGCATGAGCGCGGGCAGCGCGTCGCGGAACGCGGCCCAGACCTCGCCGCCCGTCGGCTTGGCGCCGCGCGCATAGCCGCGCCGCCGCGCGATGATGTAGACGGCCGCCATCAGGTAGAGGCCCATCAGCAGCCCGGGGATGGCGCCGCCGAGGAAGAGCCTGCCGATCGACACGCTGGCGAGCACGCCGAAGACGACGAAGGGGATGCTGGGCGGGATGATCGGGCCGATGGTCGAGGCCGCGGCGGTGAGCGCGGCGGCGAAGGGGCGGCTGTAGCCTGCGCGCGCCATCGCCGGGATCAGCACCGAGCCGGTGCCCGCGGCGTCGGCCGCGGCGGAGCCGGACATGCCGGCCATGATCATGTTGCTGACGACGTTCACGTGGCCGAGCCCGCCGGTGAAGCGCCCGACCAGCACGTTCGCGAGGCGCACCAGGCGCTGCGTCGTGCCGCCGGTGTTCATCAGCGCGCCGGCGAGGATGAAGAACGGCACCGCGAGCAGCGGAAAGGAATCGACGCCGGTGACGAAGCGCTGGGCGATCACCTCCAGCGGGATCTCGTCGAGCATCGTGACCGCGATCGCGCCGGTGAGGCCCATCGCCACCGCGACCGGCGCCCCGATCGCGAGCAGGCCCACGAAGATGATCGCCATGGTTCCGAGCATGGGGTCCGCCTTCCGGGGTCAGTCGACCATCGTCGAGGCTTCGTCCTGGCGGACGGCGCCGCCGCGAAGCAGGATCGCGAGGTTCAGGATCACGTAGATGGCGCCGATCGCGGCGCCGACGGGCAGCGCGGCATAGACCACGCCGATGTTGAGGCCGGAGGCCGCCGCGTAGGTGTTCGAGGTGAGCCCGACCATCGCGATCCCGAACTTCACCAGCGGGAAGAGCAGCGCCAGGCAGGCGAGGTAGGAGAGGATGCCGAGCACGCGCCGCAAGGCCGGGCCGGACAGCGCGAGCACGATGTCGACGACGATATGCGTCCCTCGCCCGAAGGCGAGCGCGGCCCCGAGGAAGATCTGCCAGGTGAAGACGTAGCGCGCGATCTCCTCGGTCCATGTCGGCGGGTCGTCGAGCACGTGGCGGCTGAAGACCTGCCAGGCCACGTTGGCGACCATGGCCATCAGCAGGATCGCTATGGCGGCGAAGAGGCCGCGGTCGATCGCCTTGAGCAGCTTCTGCATGGCTCTGGACCGCGCGCCGCCGCCGGCCCCGCCCGGCCGCGCGGGGCGGCCGGGGGAGCCTTGGCGGCGCGCCGCCTTCCTCAGGCCTTCATGACGGCGTCGTGGAAGCCCGGCGCCCATTTCCTCTCGAACTGCTTGGGCAGGTCGGCGAGGGCGGACTGGAAGGTCTCGAGCCGCACGGGGTGGAAGGTCATGCCGCCGGCCTTGAGCTTCTGCTCGAGCACGCTTTCGTCCTCCGCCTGGTACTTGTCCTCCAGGCGGCACATCTCGACCAGGGCCTCCATGACGATCGTCTTCTGGTCGGCGGGCAGGCCCGAGAACCAGCGCTCGCTGACGACGACCTCGTAGCCCGAGCGGATGTGCCCGGTCATGTTGACGAATTTCTGCGCCTCGAAGAACGAGTTGGTGAAGATCAGCTCGAGGGGGTTCTCCTGGCCGTCGATCGTCCCCTGCTTGAGCGCGAGGAACACCTCCGGCAGCGCCATCGGCGTGACGACCGCGCCGAGGCCGCGCCACGCGGCGACATAGGTCTCGAGTTCCGGCACGCGCAGCTTCATGCCCCTGAGGTCGGCCGGCGTGGTCACCGCGCGGTTGGTCGTGAGGTGGCGCGGGCCGCGGTTGCACCACGCGACATGGCGCAGGCCCTTGCGCTGCAGCAGCGCGTCGTACATCGGCTTCGCGAGCGGGCCGTCGACGATCTTGCGGAAATGCTCCTGGCTGCGGATCAGGTAGGGCGTGTCGAGCACCTGGCCCCATTCCGGCACGATGTTGCCGATGAGGTAGCTGCCGAAGAAGCCGACCTGGATCGAGCCGAGCTGCACGGACTCGACC
Source organism: Alphaproteobacteria bacterium (assembly GCA_016869915.1). Lineage (GTDB taxonomy): Bacteria > Pseudomonadota > Alphaproteobacteria > CACIAM-22H2 > CACIAM-22H2 > CAIOSQ01. The sequence continues at coordinate 2,476 of VGDA01000037.1, read as the reverse complement.
ATGTCGCGCTCGCCGCCGAGCTGCCCGCCCGGGAAGTTCTGCACCGTGAGCGCGCCCTTCGAGCGCTCGGCGACGATGCGCGCGAAGTCGCCCGCGGCCTTGTCGGCCGCGCCGCCCGCGCCCATCACGTAGCCCATGCGGATCGCGCGCGGCTGCTGCGCGAGGATGGCCGGCGCGGCGAGCGTCCCGGCGGCCGCGGCGGCGAGGCCAAGGCCCGCGCGCGCGACGAGTTTGCGACGGGCGATCGGGCGCCCGGTTGTGATGCTTGTCATGGTTTCCCCCTTGTGGCCCCTGGCTCCGCGCCGGGGCTTCCCGGTTGATGTTAGGCACGACGGTCGGCGGCCGCCAAGGGCCGCGGGCTCATCCTGCGGGCGCGGGGCGGAACTCGTTGGGCGCCTCAAGCGCGGCGACCTCCGCGGCGGCGAGCGAGATGTCGACGGCCGCCACCTCGCCATCGAGTTGCTCGTCGCGCCCATGATCGCCGCTGCCGCCGCCGCCCGGCCGGGTCGCGGGTTCCCCGCGAGCAAGCCGCGCGCGAGCGGCCTGCAGGGGACAGGATCGACGCCCTGCTCGTGGCAGGGCCGGGTCGTCAGCCGCGTATGTCGCCCTCGGCCTTCATCCAGCGCACCGAGGTGCGGAAGGCCTCGAGCGTGCGCGCGACATCCTCCGGCCCGTGCGCGGCGGACACCAGGCCGCCCGGCGCCCCCATGATGTCGACGCCGTTGGCGAGCATCGCCACGCGCAGCCGCGCCGCGATGTTCGGGTCGCGCGTGCCCTTGAGGCCCTTGAAGCCGAGCTGCAGCGGGTCGAAGGAGGCGGGATCGACCGGCAGGCCCGCGGGGTTCACGAAGACGAGGAAGGCCGAGCGGTCGCCATAGACGCCCCAGGGGACGCCTTCCTCGACGAGCACGCGGCGCATGCCGTCGCGCAGCGCCTCGGCGGTGCGGCAGGCCTGCTCGACCACGTCCTCGCGCTCGATGGTCGAGAGCATGGCGACGCCCGCGGCGGCGCAGAGCGGGTTGGCGTTGTAGGTGCCCTGGTGCTGGACCTTCTCGCGGTTCGCCGCCTTCATCGCCGCGAAGTCGAGCTGGTCGAAGATCGCGCGCCGGCCCGCCAGCGCGCCGCCCGGCAGGCCACCGGCGACGATCTTGGCGAGCGTCGTCATGTCCGGGGTGACGCCGAAATGCTCCTGCGCGCCGCCGCGCGCCCAGCGGAAGCCGGTGATGACCTCGTCGAAGATCAGCACGATGCCGCGGCGCGCCGTGACCTCGCGCACCCGCGCGAGGAAGTCGGGCGGCAGCGGCACGGTGCCCCAGGACGCGCCCGAGGGCTCGACGATCGCGGCGGCGATGTCGTCGCGCGCCTCGATCGCGGCGACCACGCGGTCGACGTCGTCGGTCGGCAGCATGATCGCCTGGTCGACCAGCGCGGGCAGGATGCCGATCGGCGTCGAGCCGTCGAAATGCGACGTCGCGCCGGCGGCGACCTGGTCGTGCCAGCCGTGGAAATGCCCGGTGAAGCGCAGGATCTTCGGCTTGCCCGTGTAGGCGCGCGCGAGGCGGATGGCGAGATGCGTCGCCTCGGTGCCCGAGGCGGTGAAGCGCACGCGCTCGGCGCTCGGCACGAGCCGCGTCACCAGCTGCGCCCAGCGCAGCTCGGCCTCGTGCGACGAGCCGTAATGCGTGCCGAGCTCGATCTGCCGGGTCACCGCCTCGACCATCGACGGATGCGCGTGGCCGAGCAGCAGCGAGCCGTGGCCGCCGTAGTAGTCGACGTATTCGTTGCCGTCGACGTCCCATTTCCGCGACCCCTTCGCGCGCGCCACGTAGACCGGCCAGGGGTTGAGCGCGCGGGAGTCGTGGGTGACGCCCGAGGGCAGGACGCGCGCGGCCTCGGCGTAGAGCCGCGCCGAGCCCGGCGTGCGCGCGCGATAGGCGGTCTCGAGGGGCGAGTTGGTCTTGAGGACGGTGGCCATGGCGGTCTCCGGTCGTGTCGTTTCGGTTCGGGTCAGGCAGTCAGGTCGCGCATCGCCTTCGCGCGCTGCGTGGCGGCGCCGAGCAGCAGCGGCAGGTCGTTGCCCGCGAGCGCGACCTGCATGCCGAGCCTGAGGTAGCGGGCGAGCAGCGCCTCGGCATAGACGCCGCCGATGCCCGGGATCTTGCCGTGGCGCCGGCACGCCGCGATCGTCGTCTCGATCGCCGCGACGAGGCGCGGGTCCTCGAACCTGCCGGGGATGCCCATCTCCAGCGTCAGGTCGCTGCAGCCCATCAGCAGCATGTCGATGCCGGGCACCGCGGCGATCGCGTCGGCGTTGGCGATCGCCTTCGGCGTCTCCAGCATCACGGTGACCAGCGTCGCGGTGTTGATCATCGAGGCCGTCTCGGCGAGCGGCAGGCTGGCATAGGAGACCTGCGGCAGGCCGCCGACGATCGAGCGGTGCCCGACCGGCGGGTAGCGGAAGGCGTCGGCGATGGCG